>JABCTV010000308.1 GCA_018238205.1 Candidatus Thorarchaeota archaeon | reverse complement strand
GACAAGGGACCAAATGCTGGTATCGCTAGCGGAGGCCCAGAGTATGAAACTTTTGGAGCCCTAGGTAATGGACCGGGAATTATTGATACCGAAGGCGTTATTCTAGCTAATGAGATGTGCAATCGATTGGGTCTTGATACAATCACAGCTGGAGGAGTTGCCCAATGGGCAATTGAAAGCTACGAACGTGGAGTCCTTACAAAGGAAGACACAGATGGCCTTGAGCTTGATTGGGGTAAGTTACCTGAGCTGTTAGAGATTATAGACGCTGTAGCCTTCAGAAGGGGCAAACTTGGAGATCTCTTGGCGGATGGATTAAAGATAGCCACAAAGAAAGTCGGTAAGGATTCCTACAAGTGGGCAATCATTAACGCCAAGGGTCTTGAGCAGTCTAATGTGGAAACTCGTTCTGCTAAAGCATATGCTCTTGCTTTCGCGGTCAATCCAAGAGGAAATGACCATCTTATGACTGAAACCTTTGCTGAGTTCGGTGCAAGTCCTGAAGCAATCGATGTTGTTGGTAAAATAACAGGGGATAAGAAATGGGCATCACCACACTTTACAGAGTTTCGTGCAGAAATTGTCCGTTGGCATGAAGACTGCTATGAAATAACTGAGGCGCTTGGTTTCTGCGTCTTCACATCCACTGCAGCCTACGGGGTCAATCCTGATAATATGGCAAGACTCTATGCCGCTGCAACTGGAATTGAGATGACAGAAGATGAGTTGATGCTCACAGGTCGAAGAGTTTGTACCTTAGAAAAAGCATTCAATGTAACTAGGGGTGCAACTCGTGCACATGACAATCTACCCTGGCGTCTAATGAATGAAGGAGCAGCATCTGGACCACTAAAGGGAGCTACTAACTCTCAAGAAGAACTGGATGGTATGCTTGATGAATACTATGCACTTCATGAGTGGGACAATGAAACAAGCTGGCCAAGGAGAAGCACCTTAGAGATGCTAGATTTGAAAGATGTAGCAGACTACTTGGAGAAGCTAGGTAAGCTTCCGAAGGAGTAGAGGGGAACTGATCCCCTCCTCTTTCTTCTATTTTGATTGTGAAATATGATAATCTAGAGAGGAATGAAGTAAATGAAAGGATTCAAAGAATTTGGAGTGGCCATGACTGGTGTTTTCCCAGTAAAAGAAGGAGTAGAATTAGCCAAGGTTGCAGAAGCATCGGGAATTGGCTCAATCTGGTTTGCCGAGGACTACTTCTTCAGGGGAGGTATTCCCTACATGGCTGCTGCAGCTATGGCTACTGAGAAGATTAGAATTGGTCTAGGAGTTGTTAACCCCTACACACGTCATCCGGCACTGATTGCAATGGAGTTTGCAACACTGGATGAGATGTCTAACAAAAGAACAATTTTTGGCCTTGGTTCTGGTGTACCCTTCTGGATGGACCAGATGGGAATTTACGATAAAAAACCCATATCCAGAACTAGAGCCTCCGTTGAACTGATCAGAAAAATCATGACCGGAGAAAACATCAACCATGAAGATAAGTTCTTCACAGCTAAAGACATCAAACTTGTCTTTAAACCTGTTAGAAAGAGCGCACCGATTTACTTAGCATTTGAAGGCCCCCAGGGGCTCACTCTATCCGGCGAAATCGGAGACGGTGTAATTCTTTCAATCTTTTGCACACCAGGATATGTGAAATCTGCTTGGGGAAAGATTGCAGAGGGAGCCAAAAAGGTTGAGAAGCCATTAGAAGAATATGAGATGGTTGTCTATATGCCAATGGTTGTCAATGATGATCTTGACAAGGCACTTGAGATTACAAGAGAGTTCTCAAAATTGTATCTTCCTCACTCTCAAGGAGGAGGTCCGTTGATGTCTCATGCGGGTGTAAAGGCTGAAGATACACAAGCTATGGCAGAGGCAGTAAAGAAAGGAGATGATGCATTGTTATCTCAACTAATCACAGACAAGATGTTACAGGAACTCTGTGTTGTGGGGGATAAGGACACTTGCATGAAAAGATTCCACCAGATGGTTGATGCAGGAGCAAATACCATTGTTGCATTCCCTGTTCCTGGAACAGAACCTCTCGAAACAGCAAAGATGTTGGGCACTGAATTTACACCACAATTCAAGTAATTTACAAAGGATTTGATGTGATGCAAGAACCTGTGGAACTCTTCTGCTTAGATGACGCAGAGAAACAAGATATGCCGGATTCCGCAAAGAGAAAGAATCGATTAGTTGCATACATCGCTACTTTCCTTGTAACTTTCACTTTAGGAACCACGGAAATATTTGCTCCCTGGTATATTGGTGCGATGGGAGGAACCAACTTTGAGATGGGTTGGGCAATGGGCTCATTTGGAATCGTATACATGATATCTCCCGCACTTGGAGGAATATTTTCCGATAGAATTGGAAGAAGAAAAGCACTAATCATTGCAACTTCAGCATACGTTCTTGTATTGGTACTATTTCTCAATCCATTTGCGTCTCCACTCTATCTCATTATAATTAGAGCATTAGAAGGACTGGTTTTCGGGTTCATTGCACCATCAAATCAGGCAATGCTAGCTGAATTAACTCCCGAGGCAGAGGTTGAGGTTCTTGGCAACTTCTCTACATGCTGGAGTGCAGGGATGATCTTTAGTCCCTTTATCTTAACATTCATGAGCAACAATTACGGATCGACATCAGGTATCTATGTCGTTATAGCAATTGAATTGATAATGCTGGGGCTCATTGGAGGATTCTTGCAGGGATATCGTAGAAAAACAGTATCAAAACCCA
>JABCTV010000013.1 GCA_018238205.1 Candidatus Thorarchaeota archaeon | reverse complement strand
AATTGATGATCTCTCTGAGAAGAAGACAGAAGAAGAACAAATCTCCACAGATTATTTAGAAACCTATACAAGCTTACGACTTGCTGTTTTTTTAGATCAAGCATCAGTAGATATATTGAATGAGGCTGGTCAACCAGCTTACACTACATTCGATACCTACATGTTCTTCAGAAACATCACTATGGATGTGATCTACACCTGTGACACAGCAACTGATGTATCATTCGAGAACATACTTGGAACAGTTACATTTGGTAACTTCTTCGAGCCTGTTGTCACTGTGAATGATGCAGTTGAAGTTGGTACTGGTACTGACATCTACAATCTCACTTGGTCCAGCACTGATGCGAACGCTGATGATGAAGCGTACTACTCAGTTTGGCTAAGCAGAGACGCTGGAGTATCATACGTACTATTACAGCAGAACATGACAAGTACCTTCTATGTATGGAACTCAAGCGCTTGGCTCGAGGCTGACTACATTGTGATGGTACGTGGTTACAGCTGTGATCTCACTAACTTCACCTATCTCGATACCGGTATTCTTTGCGATGTCACTAATCCACCAGCTGGCTATTGGCCAGGTGACTTCAGTGATTCAGTTTCGACCGAATTTGCTGCAGGTGCAGTGCCACCAGTAACAACAACTACTACAACTACTAATACGACAACAACTACTACTACGACAACAACTGCCATAGCAGCACCACTTGACCCACTGTTGATTGGTCTGCTTGGAGGAATTGGAGTCGGCGTTGTGGTTCTACTCATACTCTTCTTGATTAAGAAGAAGTAGTAGTGGTACACAGTCGTTGCTAACTATAGTATAACGGAAAATGGAGGCTTCGGCCTCCATCCCCCTTCTTTTTTGTTCTTCTACAAATTCTGAATATCTGATTCTAACGTGTGATAATACTAGTAACTGGGCAGGTGCTAATCGAAATCCAGTTGGTTTCCTATTCAAATCGCTCTCGTACAATAACCTCAGAGAGATTTCTTCTAGGTCTCATTTCTGGAAGTTTCCCCTCAATCTTTCCAACTGGAACAATAGATACTGGTCTCATATTTGAGGGAATTCGTATTATTGTTGAAACTTCCTCCTCGTTAAATGCACCAATCCAACATGCACCATAACCAAGTAAATGAGCTGCATGGAGAATATTCAAGGTGAGTGCTGCCGTATCCTGAAGAACGTAGAGTGAACTTCCTCGTTCTTTATACCTCTCAGCAGATTCTTCAGGAACTCCACACACTACAAACACAACTGGAGCTTCTGCTAAGAACGTCTGACCACCTGCAGCAATACTCAACTGATTCTTTATTTCTTGATCAGAAACAATGACAACCCGCCATGGTTGGCGATTTCCCGCACTTGGAGCACTAAATCCAAGCTTCACAATATCCTCTATTTCTCTCTCATCAATCGACTTAGATGAGAACTTCCTGATAGAGCGCCTGCTTCTAATTTGATTAAGACATTCTTTACTCATTTCATTGCACCTCTGGATTGACGATGTTTGGCGGCATATTCCCATCCAATGCCGCGATTAGATTCTCCGCACACATACGTGACATAGTGGCTCTTGTATTCTTGCTTGCACTTCCTATATGTGGAACAATAACTACATTTTCCAAATCAAGAAGTGGACTGTTCTTTGATATTGGCTCTTCTTGGAATACATCAAGTCCCGCGCTACCTATGTGGCCTTCTTTCAGGGCAGTATAAAGTGCACTTTCATCAACGACCTTCCCTCTTGAAGTATTGACAAGAATTGAATTTTCCTTCATCATCTCTAATTCTGCTTTACTGATGAGATGGTGGGTTTCAGAATTCAATGGGATATGGAGAGTTACTATATCTGATTCTCGAAGAAGAGTGTGTAAATCTACATGTTTTGCATCGAGTTCATTTTCAATATTCTGATTTTGAGTCCGAGAATAGTATAGAATCTTCATATTGAAACCTGACGCACGACGTGCAACAGATTGCCCAATCCTCCCCATACCGATTATTCCGAGTGTAGCTCCATAGATGTCTGAACCAAGTAACATCTCTGGACCCCATGCAACATCCCATTTCTTATCTCGGATGTATCTATCAGCTTCTACAATTCTTCTGGATGCTGCCATCAATAATGCCCAAGTCAGATCTGCTGTTGTTTCAGTGAGGACTCCAGGTGTGTTTGTTACAGCAATCTTTCTTTTAGTTGCAAGTGAAACATCTATGTTATCATAACCAACTGCATACTGTGCAATCACTCTCAGTTTTGGTAGTGTATTGATAACATCAGGTCCAATGGAATCAGATAGAAGAGTCACAAGACCGTCACAGTCTTCTGCATTCTGAATAATTTCCTGTATTGATGGTGGTTCTTGTGAGGGCCATACAGTAGTATCAAACTTTTCAGTGATCATTTTTAGACCTTCATCCGGTATCTTCCTAGTTACAAAGACTCGTTGTTTCAACAGTAACACCTATTCGATTATGAATATATCAACAGTATTTATCCTCTTGAATTATACTACATAGGACCTAAGAAACTTGATTGACTTAACTAACAATTCATCATTCAGGTCATTAATCACATACATTCACTCGATATTTTATTTCATGAATAAGTTTATCTTCTCATTTACGAGTACTTACTTGAAATTGTGGGTTTCTGCTGTGACCTTATCTCTTATATCCGGACGAATCGTACTTATTACAGGGACAGAAAGACCCGAACATTGGCAGGGATGGTAAAAGTAAGATGTCTATTGAACTACCACGCAGTGCAATTATTGTATTAGATCGATTAACCTCCGAAGGTCCAATGACACCGAAGGCCATTTCCAGCAGAGTAGATCTTGCACCACGAACTGTCAGTTTTGCATTGAGAAAACTCATGGGTCAGAGTCTGTGCAAAAAGATACCAAATCTCAGTGACATGCGACAACCCCTATATGCCGCTGATATGGAACGAGCAAAGGCACTAAGATCGAGGTTTGAGCACGTTTTCAGACAAGTTCTTGTTTGACCTCTCATATCCTTCACTTTCAGTTTCTGCATTTCATAGGTATTTCAATAATCCACTCATTATTCAGTATTCTCACAAACTGACGCTATGTTAATATCATTGAACTTACGATTAGAATATAGATGGTTAGCTATGGCTCACGAAGGACTTGTGATTTTTTTGATATTATTGGGAGGTCTTCTCCTATTGGGTTTCTATCTTGGTCCTGACAAAGAAGTCCGACTAGTAAAGCGAAATGAAGGGAAAATAATGCTGCTACCTTCTGCAATACTTTTATTCGTTCTTTCAATAATTATTTTCAGTGGTGTCCTAGGTTAGATTTAGGGATATGTCATAGATACTAATCTGCAGAATGTTGCAGCTGATACAATATCTGCAGTCGTTCCCGGATTCAATAGATTACCCTCTTCACGCAGGATTTTATCCAAACTGACTATCAGACTTTCTGAACCCTCTTCCTCAGACCAGTTTTTCATTGTCGTTTGTGCGAGTAATTGAATTTCCTTTGCACGTTTTCTTCCTGCTTTCTTCACTATCAGACCATCTGGCCTTTGGGCTAACAGCCAGACAAAAGAGCGGACAATGCCTTCTTCGAGATCCTCCAACTGAGTTGATACATTGCTCAAGTACGGGAGTACATCACCAAGAATTCTCTGGAACCCATTGGACCACTCATTACTTATTTCGTCAACTTGAGATGACATGTTGAATAGGTCTGCTAAACTTACATTATCTTCAACAAGATTCTCTATTGCCTTTGGATTGTCAAAATCATAGCGGCGATGAAGGTCTGACCATTCTGAATCTTCTTTTATCATTCTCCCTCCTGGTCGAGTAAGTTTGAAGGTTTGGTAGAGCTTGGTTGCATCTACTACTGTGGTATGGTCTATGATAGTCTGGCAATATTGGCGAATTCGTTTAACTGAGAATCGGGGTGCTTCAGTAAGACTTGCTGCCATAGCAACTGTTAGCGGCACATAAAGTAGAATCGATCCAAAGATTGTATTTTTTTGATTTAATCCAGTAAGTGAATCCTTTGCACAGATGTGTATTAATTCACCCAGACCTACTTCGGATGGTTCAATGTTTCCCTGAGCTAATGCAACACCCTTTGTTGCACTCTCATATAATCCCCTCGAGAGTAGTGATGCGCTAGCTAGAAAATTTCTGTAGTCCATATCTGAAAAACATGCAGTTCTGTTTACGTTTCCTGGCTTTGGAGAGCTTGCTTCCAATAGTAGAGACAATTGCCCTAGCCCAACGATTTTCCAGATAATATCGCACATTATTTTACAAATGTGATTTGGACCGTTTAAGGAGTATGGTCAATCTACTGAAAAAGTGTAAATAGCTGATTATCTATCAAAGCCTTGAATACATTATGAGTCTACCCGCACGTATCTCATTTTCACAGATAGGTATCTTCGTATCTATAATCTCTTTTCTCTTCGTTCGAGGAGTCTTTGTGCTCATCACTATTGGTGGGCCTTTTTGGACCCAAGTGGGAGGATTCCTTGGCATTGCATTGCCATTAGCCCCAGTAATAGTTCTTGGATTCACTGCTTGTGTGATATCTTATGGATTTTCATATCTGGGTCTTTGGATGATGGATAATAATTACTACCTGCTTGGTGTTCTAACAATTTTCTTGTCAGTGATAGTAATCCCTGGAGGATTGGCAGCATATTCTTGGTTATATTTTCCTATAATCTAGAAATCAGTGATCATCGGAAGAATCTCAGTAGCCCTTCCTCTTAGTACAACATCAGCTACATCATCCTTGTTTGTTCCTTCAAGACTAATCAGAATGACCTTTGCACCAGCATTCTTTGCAAGTTGAGGTAGAAATGCTGCAGGGTATACTGTCAGGCTAGTTCCAATCACTATCATCAAATCAGTATTGCGACACAACTCTACAGCCTTCGCCATTGGCTCTTTAGGTAGCGGTTCTCCGAAAAGAATTGCCTCTGATTTCAAGATACCTCCACACTTCTCACATTTTGGAGGAATTTCTCCTAGTGCAACACTCTCATGGACCTTCTTCTCAAAATATTCGGTTTTACATTCAATACAATGTGCACACAGATAGTTGCCGTGTAACTCGATGACTATCTTGTTACCGGCTGATTGGTGTAGATTATCTATATTTTGAGTAATAACCCCGGTTAATTTTCTCTGAGTCTCTAATTTCACCAAAGCTAAATGCGCAGCGTTGGGTTCAGCTTTGATGATTGTTTCTGCCAACTCCCGTCCCATTGTCCAGAATTTAGTCGGATCCCTCATGAAGCTTTCAAGAGTTGCATGTTCCAAGGGGTCGTATCTCTTCCAGAGCCCTCCCTCAGATCTAAAATCTGGAATCCCAGAGTCCACGCTGATACCCGCCCCTGTGAAGGCTGAGATCTTATCTGCATTGATTACAAGTTCCTTTGCCTTCTTAATTTCAGCATTGAACGACATGTTGATTTCCAAGTAATGTTAACCCCTAGAAGATGTTTTCTATTTTTGGCTAGTGTACAATAGTTGATTTCCTCTGTCGAAAGGTTTTTTATTGTTAAATTTAGGTTTCGCCCGAGTCACCAAGGGGAACTGTTGTCGAGGATTCAGTCCCCGCACGACATTCGTGTCGGTTTCCTTTCTGTACAGCACTGCTAGTCAATGCACACAAAGGTAGGCAGAGTGAAGACGCAATGCATGAAGAGCACAACAAAACGCAGAACGAAGGCAATGACGTATCTGATGAGGTTCTCTTAGACATTGAAGAAGAAGTAGAGCTAATAACTCCGGACCCGTTAACCACAAAGCTTGATGAAGAATGTGAGAAATCAAAGGATCTCTTTGATCAACTCCAACGATTACAGGCTGAATTTGAGAACTATCGGAAACGGATGGATAACCGCATCTTTGAGGCAAGGAAGTTTGCGAGTGAGGAAATTCTACTGAAATTCCTTGATATCTATGACAATCTTCTTCGTGCACAAGATATGGATTTTGAAACGGACCCAATATCAGCTAAGAAAGGTATTGAGGCAATTATGCAACAATTTGATAAGACCTTACATGTTGAGGAAGTCCGTCCAATTGAATCAATAGGAAAAGTATTCGATCCATATTACCAGCATGCGGTAAATCGGGTTAGCGATCTTGACAAACCTGATGGTGTTGTCCTCGAGGAATACCAACGAGGTTACATGCTCAAGGGAAAGGTCCTCCGACCCGCAGTAGTATGCGTAAATCGTCATGAAACTCATTCTGCTCAAGAAGATAATGACAATGAAAGTGAAATCAAAGAAGATGAAAATGGTGAATAATTATGGCAGGAAAGATTGTAGGTATTGACTTAGGAACAACAAATAGCGGCATAGCCTATATGGAAGGCGGAAAGCCGACTATAATTCCCAATGCTGAGGGAAAAAGACTAACCCCCTCTGTTGTTGGAATCACACCGAAAGGAGAAGTAATTGTGGGTGAGCTTGCTAAGAGGCAAGCCGTATCGATGCCAGAACGTACTGTTCGATCAATCAAACGAAAGATGGGACAGGACTACAAAGTCAAGATTGGCGATAAGGAATACACTCCACAAGAAATCTCAGCAATGATTCTTAAGAAGATGAAAAGAGATGCTGAAGCATATCTTGGTGAACCCATTACGAGAGCAGTCATAACAGTTCCAGCTTATTTCAATGATAGCCAGAGACAAGCTACTAGAGACGCAGGAAAAATTGCCGGATTTGAAGTCGAACGAATTGTTAACGAACCTACTGCTTCCGCTTTAGCTTATGGGCTTGACAAGAGCAAAGAAGTGAAGGTGCTAGTCTATGATCTTGGTGGTGGTACCTTTGATGTTTCTATTCTCGATATTAGTGAAGTTGATGGGGAAGTAGTCTATCAGGTACTCTCAACCAGCGGAAACACTCAGCTAGGTGGAGATGACTGGGATAAGCGGATTATTGACTGGATGGTTAAGGAGTTCAAGAATCAAAGTGGTGTAGACCTTTCTGGTGACTTGTCAGCAATGCAGAGAGTTCGTGATGCAGCTGAACAGGCAAAGATCGAATTGTCAACTGTCATGCAGACCAACATCAATCTTCCATACATTAGCGCTGATGCTAGTGGTCCAAAACATCTGAATTTGGACCTTGCACGTTCAAAGTTTGAACAGATGACAGATGATTTAGTTGATGCTTCAGTTGGACCAATTCGTCAAGCACTATCCGATGCTAAACTTGAGCCTGAACAGGTCAACAAAATTCTGCTTGTGGGTGGAGCAACACGAATGCCAATGATTCAGAAAATAATTCGTGACCTCTTTGGACAAGAAGGCGATAAAAGCATCAATCCTGATGAATGTGTTACATTGGGCGCTGCTGCTCAGGCCGGGGTCATGGCCGGTGATGTGACGGATATTCTACTGTTGGATGTGACTCCACTTACTCTAAGTATTGAAACGCTAGGTGGTATTGCCACAGCTCTAATCGAGAGAAATACAACTATTCCAACAAGAAAGAGTAAGATTTTCACTACAGCTGCAGACAATCAACCCGCTGTTGAAATTCATGTTGTTCAGGGAGAGCGAAAACATGCTGCTGATAACATGACACTTGGAAAATTCCAACTTGTTGGAATTCCGCCAGCTCCAAGAAGCACTCCACAAATCGAGGTCACTTTTGATATTGATGCTAATGGAATTGTAAATGTCAAAGCGAAAGACCTTGCTACAGGTAACGAGCATTCAATTACAATCACTGCAAGCACTAACCTCGAAGAAGAAGATGTTAACCGCATGGTCAAGGATGCTGAAAAATACGCAGAAGAAGATGCTAAACGTCTAGATCAGGTTGAAACAAAGAACAAAGCTGATCAGATGATCTATCAAGGTCAGAAACTTATCAAGGATCTTGGGGACAAAGTCCCTGAAGATTTGAAGAAAGAACTCGAATCAAAATCAGCAGAGGTTCAGGTTGCTATTGAATCTGAAGATTATGCTAAGATGAAGTCTGGAACCGATGATTTACAGCAAACTATCCACAAAATCTCAGAGAAGGCTTATGCTCAAGCAGGACAAGCAGGACCAGATGGTCCTGGCGGAGGTGCAGCTGGATTTGATCCCTCTCAAATGGGTGCTCAACCAGGAGCTGGACCTGCAACAGATGACACTTCTGAAGAAGATGTCGTTGATGTAGATTTTGAGGACATAGAATAGACCTTGAATAAATGGTGAACATCTTGGCTGAAGACAACTATTACGATCTACTTGGTGTTGAAAAATCAGCAACACAGGATGAGATTAAGAAAGCCTATAGGACTCTAGCCAAGAAGTATCACCCTGACCGAAACCCTGACGAGGCTGCAGGGGAGAAACTGAAAGATATCAATGCAGCTTACGATGTTATTGGAGACCCTGAAAAAAGAGCGAGTTATGACAGATACGGAACCGCGGATGCTCAAGGAATTGATATGAGCGGTTTTGGGGATCTATTCAGTTCCTTCTTCGGTGGAGGTAGAGGTTTCGGAGGATTTGGGAGGCGTGGTGGTCGTGGCAGAGCTGGTCCGCCAGCGGGTCAAACTTTGCGATTATCTATCAATCTTACATTCGAAGAAGCTTTCTTTGGTACAGAAAAAGACATTGCATTCAACAGAAAGATACACTGTGAAGAATGCAAAGGATCTGGGGCTGCTGCGGGTAGTTCTCCCGTTACTTGTTCAACATGTGGAGGTCAAGGTCAAGTTGCACGTTCTATGGGCTTTCTGAGTGTTGCACAGACTTGTCCTACTTGTCGAGGAACTGGCGAAAGAATTGAGACTCCATGTAAGTCTTGCAAAGGGTCGGGTTTCCAAAATGAACGGAGCGAGATACCTATCCCTATTCCTGCTGGCGTAGAGGATGGTCAAGGCATACGTATTCAAAGAGGCGGAAATGCTGGACCGCGCCGAGGACCCCATGGTGACCTCATTGTGATGTTTGCTGTTGAATCGCATGATACCTTTATTCGACGCGGTTTGCATATCTATTTGGAGCAAGAAATTCCCTTTCCATTAGCAGTTACGGGTGGCGAAACAGAAGTACCCACAATGCATGGCTCTAGTAAAATGAAGGTCTCTAAGGGAACCGAAGGTGGTACTCTCTTCCGTATGAAAGGCAAAGGAGTGCACACATCTGACGGAAGGAAAGGTGACCAGCTTGTTCGAGTGCAGATTCAGATTCCTAAGAAGCTTTCAAAAGATCAGAAAGAATACCTAAGAAAATATTCTGACATCTTTACCTAGGATTCTCCGGTTTGTTTTGCTCTGACAAACCACTCAATGACTGCGAATCCCATCAGAACAATAACTGCAAAATAAAATTCGACTGCTCCCTCGGTAACAATAGACACGATCCATGCAGCTAGTACTGCAACAACAAAGGCTGCTACAAGTCTTACAATATAGTATTGGAATCTGTCATCATCGTTTTCTGCCTTCACATCTTGAATTTGATCTTGTGTATACTCTTCTGCAATTTCTTCTGGTGTTCCAAGTTCTTTGAGGATTTCCTGAACAAGCACATCCGGACGCTCCGAAGGTCTAATTTGTTGTTTATGCTTAAACCCTTCATAGATGTGTGATTTTAGGTCTTCAAGCAGATCTTCAGTTTCAAAATTATCTGGCAACAATCGTGAAGTCCTCTTGATAAATTCCTCAACTATTTGTTTTACTTCCTCATCACTCACTTTTTAGTGCCTCCAATTTTTCAAATATATTGCCAACAAGAACTGTAAGATGTCGGTATACTCTATCTCCCTCTCCAGTCAATACGTATACCTTCCTTCTAGGTCCTGACTCTGATTTCTCATTATGGACATTAAGTAGTCTTTCCTTCCGAAGTCTGTGGAGAATTGGATAGAGTGTCCCTTCTTTAACTTGAAGGAGGCCATCCGTACGCTCTTCAAGCTCTTTTGCAATACCATAACCATGAATTCCCTTTTCATGGCGTTTCACGATTGCCAGGACTGCATATTGAAGAAGACCTCTTCTGATTTCAATACGCCAGGTGTCTTCAAAAGTGGGTCCTTTCTGCAATGATCGCAATCCTCTCAGGTGTTCGGAATCTGAAAATACATTCCTGTCCTTAAGGTTGTTTGTCTCAGACAAGATCTGCATCATGTCGTCTGCGGTGGATAATAGATCTAAATTCGAGTTTTAGAGTTGAACTATATTCCTTTGGCTCATCAATTAGAAGATAGAAGAACGATGCAATGAATCGTAACACTCCACTTGCGATAAGCATAATGAACACAGAAAGATATTCACTTCCAAAAGCTATGAGGATAGCTTGTCCAAACAAGCCAGCGATAAATGATCCAGACAGGTATACAATTCCTGTGAAAGTGTTGAATACTGCAATATGTGCACCTCGTTCATCTTCTGGAGCAACATCATAGATGTAAGCAGTGATCGCATTCATCGAAGCAGCTACAGTGAATCCTGCAATAAAATTGGCAATGTAGACAATCCATATTGTCCATGCAAATGCATACATGATTGGAACAACGAATAGTGACATTCTTCCCATTAGAATCAAAGGTTTTCGTCCCACACGATCACTCAATCGTCCGAATGGGACAGTAAATATGATAATTGACGCAGTCATCACTGCCGAGGCTACTGCTATCTCCAAGATTGACGAACTTAACCAATCCCTTTGTACGACAATAAAGAAGGGCCAAGCCATTGACATAGCGAAAGAGAAGAAGACAGATACAAAGCTGAATTTGCGAAAATCACTTGGCTGTGACAACAGTCGATGCATAGGTGGGAATTTTCTAGGTTTCTCATCAGTTCGTGATTTCTCTTTTATTCCAAGTGAGAGTAATGATGCAGATATCCCGAATATTGCAGTGAGAAAGAATGGAAGATAGAACGCCTCTCTCCAGACTTCGACTGTGGGAAACAAAACTGGACCAAGGCTCCCAAAGGCAGTTCTTAACCATGGCAAAATGCCAGGCATTCCTGCTAGAAATCCTGAAGCAAGAGTTGCCAAGAAAGATGCAATATTAGTAAGAATACCTAACTTACCAAGTTCGTTACCTCTATTTTTCTCCCCCATAAGCCCTCCAACAAGTGACAACCAAGTTGGGATTTGAATACTGAAGAGAATCGACTGGATTGCATACAACGCAATCATATCGATGGGTGTTGCTGCCCACAAGAACAGGTAAACAAGGACCAATCCCATCATTGTCCCAAATGCAACAAACGCTTTCGCATGACCCACTTTGTCTGAAGCGCCACCCCAGATTGGTTGAAGGACTGTTGGTGCTACATTTCCAACACTCCTGAATGCGCCTAGTTCAGCGAAATTCTTAACCCCATACAAGTAGTTCTGCATATCAACGAGATATGTCTGGAGGAATGGAGCATGGAGTCCTAATGCAAATTGCGTAAGTGCCCCAACAACGAATGCCTTCGCAGGGAGCTTGGGCTCGTTAATAATTTCAGGGGCATCTTCAGTCACTTTCACAACTCCTTGGATATTTTGTGCTGACGGTCCTACTATTAACTCTAATTCTAACTGCCATACTATCTAGGTTAGCAAACCGTCATTGTTATCTGCGCATGTTCTAAGATTCAATTATGCTCGATGAATCAATATATCGAGGGAGAATGGACAAGGTTCAGCTGAAATTAGAGGAGTCTGGTGCAGATTTTGCATTATTAACACCTGCTCCAAATTTCCAGTATCTGGCTGGATACGATTATCATATGCGAGAACGTCTTGTTGCGTTACTTGTTCGTCGTGGAGCAGATCCTTTGATGGTCGTACCTTCCTTTGAGGAATCTGATCATAAATCACATACATGGATTGAGGATTTCTTACCTTGGGCTGAAGATGAGGACCCGTATACAATGATTGCCGATACGCTGGGTTCATCTGATACAGAGTTCTCAGTATTGCTTGACAATAGTCTGCCTCTTGGTATCTACTGGAATCTGGAGAAAGCTCTTGGTAACTTTAGGAAAGCCCAATCAATTACTCCTGCGATTGATAGCATGCGAATCTCAAAATCTGAGAATGAACTTGATCTGATGAAAAAAGCTGGTCATATTATTGACGACGCTGTTATGGGTGCCTTTTCTCAAGCACAGCTTGGAATGACTGAACTGGATGTCAAGCAATTAGTTCAGCGTGAGGTTGTACGGCAGGGTGCAGTACCTACATTTGCTGCAGTTCAGTTCGGCGAGAATAGCGCACTACCCCATGCAGATTCTGGTTCTAGAGTTTTGAAAAAAGGCGATGTCGTTCTAATGGATTGTGGGTGCTCTGTAGATGGGTACAATACAGACATGACACGTGTGGGTGTAGCTGGAGAGCCTACTGCAGAGATTGAGCGCGTTTATTCTATTGTTCTAAAAGCTGAAGAAACTGCGATTGAGAAGATATCCTTAGGAATGAATTGTGGGACCGCTGATGGTATCGCAAGACGAGTCATTGAAGACGAAGGATATGGTGACTATTTCACTCACCGTCTCGGACATGGAATTGGGCTTGAGGTTCATGAGCCTCCGTATCTTGTAAGAGGGAGTACAGAAGTACTAGGCGAAGGTATGTGTCATAGTATCGAACCTGGAATTTACATTGAGGGGAAGTTTGGAATTCGAATTGAAGACCTCGCTTGCGTTCGTGAAGAAGGTCTTGAGGTTATAACCTACTCTCCCAAAGAACTCATTGTTCTAGAAGTTTAATCTTCGGAGTCTTCAGATTTGGTGGGTTCTTCTTTATCCTCATCAGAAGGCTTTGACATTATTTCATCCATCTTCTTTCTGTCTTCTTCAGAGAGATTCTTCATCGCCTCAGATGATTGCCTGATCATTTGAGTCATTATGATTGAGTAGATTGCTGGTAATGCAGTATAGGTTTCTCCTCTCTCTTTGAAGGCTTGACCTGCGAGGTCGCTAGCTTCTTGCAAGGCCTCTTTACTTACTTCACCTTGTCCCACTCCGGGGCAATCTTTGCTGCTCAAATAGTACTTTTCTCCATTATATTCCAAGGGATACGCTCTGCATGAGAGAGGTCTTGAATAACGAATTTCACACCCATTTGCTTCTTCATTGAAGAATATGCATGCTGTCTGTTCTGGATCTTTCTTGAGTGGCTTTCGCATCAGCTCCAGAGAGATTAAATCTTTCTCTGATTCTGGCATCTTTAGACTAACGCCTGGAAGGATATTCATCAAATATCCCTGAGTACTCCATCTTGTTAGGTCACCAAGGGTCACATTTATTGTTGGTCGAATGTGACATGCTATTGTTGTGCACTGTTGCTCAAGACATTTGAAGTTGTACTTGGATTTTTCTGCCATCTCACTCACCAAATTGGATGTATTTTGAGCCTTCCTTTGGAGTGTCTTTAACACTTTCTACATATCCATTTCTTTCATAATCCGACAGGTTTTTGTACTGTTATCCGCGGGACACACGACATCGGATAATCATCCTATCCGGTCTTGATTCGGAGTATTCAAAATGGCACAGGATTCTTGGTACGATAACGACGTCGACTACGTGATGAAACGTTTAGGCACGAGTCAGAACGGTCTGTCTAGTACTGATGCACAGGCTCGTATTGATGAATATGGGCATAATGAACTAATAGCGACCGGTGGCATTAGTCCTCTCCGGATGTTTCTATCCCAATTCAAAGACCCAATGGTCATCATTCTACTTGTAGCAATAGCACTATCTCTCTTTGCAGCAATGGTCCCCGGTTCTGAACACTCAGGTGGTGGATTTATTGATGCGATTGTAATTTCTGCTATTGTTCTTTTCAATTCTATCTTTGGTTTTGTACAAGAATACAAATCAGAACAAGCCCTAGAGGCATTAAAAGAAATGGCGGCTCCGAAGGCAAGAGTGATGAGAGATGGTCTTTGGACAATTATCGATTCACGCGATGTTGTTCCCGGTGATTTGCTGGGATTTGAACCTGGAGACCGTATTGCAGCAGATGGTAGAGTTTCTTATGCAGTTGGTCTTTCTGTGGATGAAGCTCCTCTCACTGGAGAGTCAGTTGCAGTTCGAAAATCTGAAACAACGCTTCATCTGAAAAGTCCAGTTGTTGGTGATATGAAGAACTGCGTTTTTCAAGGCACAGTAATCACATCTGGTAAAGGGCAAGCAATTGTAACAGCTACTGGAATGAAAACTCAGTTTGGTCTTATTGCTGAGATGGTTCAAGAGAGCGAGAAAGATATGACTCCTCTCCAATTAGATTTAGAAGATCTCGGAAAGAAACTCGGTGCAGTTGTCATATTTCTAGTTATTATTGTATTTGCCGCAGAAGTCTTCAAGCATGTATCTGATAGTATCATGGATGAACTTCTTGTTGCAATAGCACTGGCAGTTTCTGCTATTCCTGAAGGTCTCCCCGCGGTTGTAACAATCACACTAGCAATCGGAGTCCAACGAATGGTGCAGAAAAATGCTATTGTGCGCCGATTGCCGTCAGTAGAAACTCTCGGTTCAACTACTGTAATTTGCTCCGATAAGACAGGTACAATTACGAAGAACGAGATGACTGTGACTACAATCTTTGCAAGCGGGACAACAATTTCAGTGAGCGGCGTGGGATATAATAAAACTGGTAAATTTACACGAACAAGCACTCCTTACGATATTCTTGCAGATCAACATGCTGTTAAGCTGATGGAGATTGGTCAATTATGCTCGAATTCTATTCTTCAACATGAACCTGGTAGCACAGATTGGACTATTATTGGAGACCCCACAGAAGGTTCTATTCTTGTCCTTGCAGAAAAGGCTGGAATTACCTATGAAAGTACTCGCGCAAAATATAATGAAGTAACTGAGATTTCATTTGATTCTGCTAGAAAGCGGATGACCTCAATCAATAAGGATTCAGAAGACAAACTCATAGCATTCTCTAAAGGTGCTCCCGAAGTTATCCTGCCCTTGTGTACTCATATCTACGAAAATGATAAAGTTCGTCCTCTCACAGAAAAAGAACGTGAAGCAATAGTAGAAATCAATGCAGGACTTGCTGAAGATGCACTCCGTGTGTTGGCTTTTGCTTATAGACCTCTAGAAGAAGAAATTCCTGATTGGTCTCCTGAAAGAGTTGAGTGTAGTCTAATCTTTGTAGGTCTCCTTGGCATGATTGATCCTCCTCGAAAGGAGGTTAAGGAAGCCATGAAAATCTGCAAGAAAGCTGGCATTCGTCCAATCATGATTACTGGGGACCACAAGTTAACAGCTCGTGCTGTCGCTCTCAAAGTTGGAATGATTCAACATGAAGGTGAGGTCCTTAGTGGTGCTGACTTGGATCACATGTCCGACGAAGATTTCAATGAGGCAGTCCTGAGATGTAATGTTTTTGCCCGAGTTGCTCCAGAACACAAGCTGAGAATAGTTAACGCCCTGAAGGATGCTAACGAAGTAGTAGCTATGACCGGAGACGGTGTAAATGATGCCCCCGCAATTAAAACAGCTGACGTCGGAATATCAATGGGTATCCGTGGATCCGATGTTACAAAAGAGGCATCAGATGTTATTCTCACAGATGACAATTTCGCAACAATAGTAACAGCAGTAGAAAAGGGACGAGAGATCTATAGCAATGTCAGGAAATTTGTAAGATTCCTACTAGCTGCTAATTTTGATGAGGTATTTCTTATTTTCACCGTCATCATGATTGGTCTTCCTCTCCCCATAACTGCAATACAGATACTCTGGTTGAATCTTGCAACTGATGGATTTCCCGCGTTAGCACTAGGTGTTGATCCTCCAGAAGAAGGTGTGATGGATCGCCCACCGAGGAAACCTGGCGCAAAGATGATGGATAGAGGTATGGCTTCGTTCATTCTCATCGCTGGATTTGTTGCATTCCTTGCAGCAATTACTGTGTTCTTGTGGGGATTGACAACCTATGGTGGCTGGATTCCTGGTTTCACTGGACCTGTTGTGAATTGGGTTACCGATATATCACCCGTCACTGGACTCAGTTGGGCAACCGCTTTGACACATGCACGAACTGGTGTATTTGCTAGTGTTGTAACATTTGAATTGTTGTTCGTGTGGAACTGTAGAGATGAATATCATCCAGTCTGGAAGACACACATCACTCGTTCGAAAGTACTCATTGGCGCAGTAATGCTATCAGTGGTTCTTACATTGGCAACAATCTACTTACCCTTCATGTGGCCCATATTTCAGACAGCACCATTGAATTTGGCTGACTGGGGAGTAATTCTACTAACAAGTCTTCCCGCATTACTGATTCCCCCTCATATCATCTTTGGCCATCATAAGGAAAAGAAGCAGGAACTGGACTAGGTTGGTAGACGCTTTTCAAGCCAGTCTTCCATATCACCCAGTACCTGTACTTTTTCAGGTTCATCATGCAGTTGATGATATAGTCCATCGTAGAGTTTCCAAGTTTTATCTGTGGATGCGAGAGCATCAAAGAACTCCTTACTCTTTTCTGGATCAACAAGCTTGTCAGCACCTGCTTGCTGAAGTAGTACAGGTAATTTGATTGAGGAGGCAGAGTTGAATCCATCCCTGGAAGCTTTTAGTCCTTCAATACCAAATCTTGGTGTGACCAATTCAAAACGTAATGGGTCCGTTTCCATTTGTTTCACAATCTTTGGATTTCGGGAAGCATCCTCATGGTTGACATCGCTGGGAAAGTATCTCTTCACATTCAGAAGGGAGAGAATATTTCCTGCAATTTTCTTTCCAAGGCTTATCTCTAATGTCTGACTGACTGCCGGGCATTGGAGGATTAAACCATCAATTTCACGGGAGTATTTTGTAACGTACCGAGCTGCAATGAGGCCACCAAGAGAAGAACCAAAGACGAAAGTTATCTTGTTCAAGTATCGGTCCTTGGCATGCATGACCAGATTTTGCATATCCTCTACAAATTCCTCAAAATTCATGATATGCCCTTTCAAACCGGAGTAGTGACCGAAGCCTCTTAGGTCTGGAATGTATACGGCAAGACCTCGTTCTGCAAAATATTTTCCAATCTCTCTGAAGTCACCAGCATGACTTCCTAAACCATGGAGCACGATAAGCAATGCCCTAGGATTATCATTGTCTGGTCGGTAGACAGATAGGAACATCTGGGTACCATCATAGCCAACATATTTGATCTCTTCGTATTTCATGGTCACCACTGAATAGATTTAGAACTCGTCTGCTATTTATCTTGTCATTAAAAAGAGAAGAGCAGATGACCCAAAGGGTCATCCACAATGAAAATTATTCAACTAAAATCTTACGGGCTTTGGTTCGTCGCCCGAGTAGTCGTAGAACCCTTTACCAGATTTCCGACCAACCCAGCCAGCTCTGACCATCTTCCTAAGAAGTGCTGGAGCTCGATACTTGCTATCCTTAAACTCATCAACAAAGTAATCGCTGATGTAGAGCAATGTATCAAGACCTACAAAGTCTGCTAATGTCAATGGGCCCATTGGCCAGTTGAGTCCTAGTTTGATTGCTAGGTCCATGTCTTCGACAGTTGCTACGCCTTCTTGGATTGCAAAGACCGCCTCGTTAATAGCAGGTACAAGCAATCTGTTAACTGCGAAACCTGGTGCTTCATTGACCAGAACAGTCTTCTTCCCAAGCTTTCCTGAGACCTCTCTAATGACATCAACAGTCTTGTCATCTGTTCCCTGTCCCTTAATGATCTCAACTAGTCCCATTACGGGAACTGGGTTGAAAAAGTGCATTCCAACAAAGAGGTTTGGACGCTTAGTCACAGCTGCCATCTGTGTGATACTGATACTTGAAGTGTTGGAAGCGAGGATTGCTTTCTTTGGAGCAGCCTCATCTACCTCTTTCCAAGTATCCAATTTTAATTTCACAATCTCCGGAATTGCCTCGATTACTAGGTCTGCGTCCTTCACAGATTCGCTCAAATCGAGAACACCTTTAATTCGACCAAGAGTTGCATCGATTTCTTCCTGGGTGATTCTACCTTTCTTGAGACCTCGCTCAAGGTTCTTTTTGATTGTAGCAATACCCTTGTCGATGAATTTCTGATCGATATCCCTCATCGTGACATCATAACCAGCTTGAGCGCATACCTGAGCAATTCCGTTGCCCATTTGACCTGCGCCTAATACTGCAATCTTCTTAATCTCCATAATTATCGACCTCTACTATGTCTTAGAGATACTTCTGGCTCAACATTCCTGCTAAATATGTCTTGCAGTTTGACGCTGAAAATCAATTATTTCTTACAATATCTGAATGTACACCGTTTGTCTCCAGAAGCAATAGTTTCATGACGCTTGAAACTTACCCACTTGTCGATTGTAGATGATAAGATATTATCAAACTCACAGAGGATTGGGCCAAGCTCAGGTAGTCCTGCGTTTTTAAGAAGTTCAAAATATAGGCATTTCTTGATGTCGAAGCCATAGCAATTCTCATCGTTTTCGACTTCGGTGACTAAGAAGTAATCGTTGTTGTAGTTGGCTTCGTTTCCTTTCTTTACCCACTCAACAAAGGCATTCCATGGGTCCTCTGCTTTCAAGAGTTCTTCTGCTTCTGCATTGAAATAATCAAGAAGCATTGTCCGGTAGATAGTGATTGTTGTATCCTTTAACTCACTAAAGGAGGCTCTGTTTTCTCTTAACACATCATCCAGAGCCATGACGAATAGTGGGTTGATACCATGGCGCTTTGCAACATCATCTGGGAGTTTATCCTTGTAATTATTCCAATGGATCTTGAACTGTCTATCATAGAGATAATGCAATCCTGCTCCCTTTTTGTCACCAAAACGCTTGATTAGTTCTGCTTTGGTGAGCTGTGAGAAATGGTCAATGATTTGCTGGATAGGATTCTCTTCAGTCATATTTCGTAACCACTATTTCTTGCTTTAGAGGGCTCTTGGATAGTCACAATATGTGACTCCCATTTGTGACCCTTAATAGTGCCTTCGGTATATATACTAATTCTGAACGGTATACCTTGTGAACTATTATGGCTCTAACAACTAACAATCACTCATCTGCTCTCAAGGGCAAGAAATCCCGCGGTGCTCAACGCACTGAGGCTATCACTTACGCTTACATGACCGTTGTGAGGTAGACTCTCATGACTACTTCTGAGCGAAACACCTGCTGGCTTATTGCTGATCCAAAGCTTCACGCTCTGTGGTCACCAAGTGGTCAAGATTTGAGCACTTTGTCTCAGAAGAAGAATAGCATGTGACCACCCCATATAGGATTGTGAAACATCATGGCTCTAACAACTAACTCACGAAATCGGAACTCGAAATACGAATGTCCTCGCGTCATTCAGAACACAAGTGCATTGGCTTATGCCTACTCCTACCGGAGGTAAATCGAATGAACAAGAAATCAAAGAGAAATATTCGTGTGATCTCAACTCGCGCAATTACTCATGCTTACCTACAGAGGTAGATGACTGTGGATAGACCCGCTCAAGTTTCTTTCATGGGTGGTCTCTCCGTTATAGTCTACAAAATAAACACAACTCAAACTAATATAATGGTGCATGAGATAAAATATTACATGAACAAATACGTTTATAACAAACCAAAGACAAAAATTGGTTGGTCAAACAAACTAAATTGAGTCATACTGCTTCATTTACGCTTACATCGGACAAATACACTCCTATCTCCCGCAGCGGTCCTGGTGGTGTGATCCCAGGATTGCTGCCCCTTTTGGAGTGTGAAAAACATGAACCAAAATTCAAGGAGCGCATAGTACAAAATGAGTCGAATGAAATCCTTCTTAGGTCTTCCAGATGCGAACGAAAAAGTTCTGCGGCTGGCAAAGATCATGTCAATACTCGGACCGATAGCCAGTTTTACCTTCGTTCTATCAACTACATTTTACGTTATTTTCGTAGCAGAAGCATTAGGTGGTGGACCTGGAATGTACCTTCAGGGCATGGGTCTTGTAGGTACTTTAGTAGTCGTGCAGATGCTTGTGCAAACATTACTTGATTATCCAACGGGCGCAATTGGTGATTGGATTGGGCAAAGATGGATAGTTGCCTCGGCTGGTCTCTGTTATGCAGCCTCCTTCTACATGGTTTCCTTTGTAACCACTACAACTCCGTTTCTTTATCTGATAGGCATCTATGTTCTTACAGGTCTTGCACAGTCCCAGCAGAGTGGGGCCTGGGCAGCTTGGTTTGATAATAACTATCGGGTAGCAATGCCTGGTGATACTGATAGAAAGCAGTACGGAGTTTTCTGGGGTCGTATGGGCATGCTGATGGGAGTTGTTGCGACAGCTTCTCTCATTCCAGGAAGTATTATGGCAGTTGTCATTTCTAGACCATGGGTCTTCCAGTTCCAGGCCATTCTTGCTGTTGTACTGGCAATTATGTCATTCATTCTCGTGAAAGATTTTCCAGAGGTTGAAGCCGAGCGAGAAGGACGTCCTGATATGGGAGAGTACGTGTCGATCCTGAAGGGTGGAGTCAGTTTTCTGTTCAAATATCCATATGTCCGATACATCGTGATTGGTGGCATGATGGCCACTAGCAGTATAATGGTGTGGGGTAATCTCATTCTCTTCCCGATGTACTTTTTGTACCTCATCACTGATGTTGCTGTAGCGAGTTTCAGGACTTTCCTCTTTGTGCCAGGTATTTTTGCCCAGGAACGATCTGGAGTTTGGTCACGACGATTTGAACCCAAGAAGTGGATTCCACGGTTTCGATTGATTCAAACATGTGGCTTTGTCTTCTTCTGGGTATTCGCTACTATCATGTACCTCTTCCCTGCGTCTGATGTGAACTCTGCCAATATTGTATCTATCTTCTGGCCATTTACCGGTGTAGAGATACTTACATTACCAGTCGATAATATATTGCCTATTGCATTGATCTTCTTGACATTCACGATGACATCCTTCTTCGGAGGGTTTGCCGAAATCCTTACTCAGAGAGTGCTATTGGATGTTATCCCAAACAGGATCAGAAACAGCATGTACTCTCTATCTCCAACAATTGCAACCCTCTTTGCAATTCCACAGATAGCACTCTTTGGATGGCTGTTGACTATTATTGGCTTTCCACTAACTCTAATGTCCTGTGGTGTTGTATCTGCGGTTGGTGTGCTTCTGATAATTAAAGGCTTTAAACACGAACGACCGATTATCGATGAAGAAACATGGGGCAATGGTAATGGAACTCCCAAGGAAGAAGTTGCTGGCGAAGTGACTGAGGAAGATGCGCTTGGTGAAGTTGAAGCCATTTCATTATTCGACGAATAGTAGTTTAAAGACCGCTCTTAGGGCGGTCTCTCTCTCTCTTTTTGCAATTCCTTTCCATCGATTCAACGGCAACAAAGTTAATACCTGCTCAAGTAATGTTTGCATCGGTGTTTACACATGACTGATAGACCAGGATTTCTTACGGTGACCTATGGTGGGTCTGGCCTTCAAACAATGGATTACGAAAAAAAGATGGTAAGCGAGAAGGATGTAAAATTTGATGGAGAAGACGGATCTCTCGAACTTACTGATGTACGTCTCGTCTGGTACAAGGCGCCAAAGAAAACTAGTGGCTGGAAAAAATTTGGTGCTCTTGCTGGTGCAGTAGCTGGTGCAGCTCTCCTTGAGGGTGCTGGCAGAGAGATGGGTGGCATTGGTGGACATGCGCTACGGAGGGTTGGCAGAGGACTTGGATATGCAGCAGTAGGTACGGCTGTTACCTCTTGGACTAGAGATTCTTATTACAATAAAGATGACAAAGGCAACACAGATAGTATTGCATTACCCCTTGTAGCAATAACTCAAGCTACGCAGAGCGGTAACAAACTCATTGTGGAACTAAAAGCCGGTGGAAATATGCAGTTTGAATTCAAGCAGCAGAGAGTTATTCCCGGCGTTGTTGCAAATGTCAATACTGCCCAAGATGATGGAAAGTGTCCTTACTGTGGAACTGGCGCAGGAAATGCATCTGCATGTCCAAAGTGTGGTGCACCTCTTGGTGGATCTGGTGGTGGCGGTGGAGCAGCTCCATCCGGTGGCAGTGGAGATGGTGGTTTCTGCTCAAACTGTGGACAACAGTATCCTGCAGGGGCCAAGTTCTGTAATGGCTGTGGCCACAAAGTATGATAGTTTAAATTCATCAATTAACCGGGTTCCTCCTTAGAGGAACCTATCATCTTTCTTTCTATCTGAACATATCTTCATGTTTAGGTCTATTGATATCCTTGGCTGTTTCTTCAGAAGCCAAGTAAGTATATCCTCTGACAATCACAACTGGAACTCTCTTACTTGCTTGACCCATTGAAGGTTCAGCAAGCATAGCAATCTCGTCAATTTGACAGACAGTAGATCTTTCTAGGACTCTCCCATAGAGATCCTTCTTTCCTTTGTTATATTTGAAAGGAGCAATCCCTGCACAACCTATTGCCAAGTTCACTGAGCCTCTTCTCCAAGGTCTTCCTTGAGTATCAGTTATGATGATTGCAAGTTTCTTTCCTGTAGAATTCATTAGAGATTTCAAGTACTGACTTGCAGACGCGTCAGGGTTTCTTGGTAACAGAATATAATTTCCCTCGGGTGCATTTGATTTATCAACACCGCTGAAATTGCATATCAAACCCGAGGATGTTTCAGTAATTAGTACTCCATCAGTTCGAAGAATCTCTACACTCTCTCTAATTGCTAATTCAACATGAATGGGGTCAAAATCATTCTTCGATGCAATTTCTAACGCTTTTTGAGAGGGCTCTACATCTGTCGCACTGACAATCCTATTCTCTGTCAATGAAACAACCTTTGATGCAATCACAAGAATATCACCATTCTCCAATTCTGTCTTTGACGTTTCAAGTGTGTGGAGAATCAGCTTGACCAAGTTATCATCCGGTTTTACAATTGGAAAATCTGGAATAGGAAATGCCTGGATTCTTTCTGATGACATTGTTTTGCTCTTATCGATATGCGTCCCATAAACCTATTTGTCAAAAAATTTAGAACACGTGTTCCAATAATCCTGAAACAATGGCAACTTTCCAATCGCAAAAGAGGCCCGTTTAACAGGGTTAGCGACAGAAAAGAGTAATATGCCCTAAAACGCACTCGAACAGTACTGACCAATGCGCAAAACACTTTCAAATAGGGTATGATACGCTGTAAATGATACCTGCCTTACACGGAGAGATATGAATTGAGTTCCAAGAAGAAAAACAAATCAACTAAGCCCAAATCCAAGCCTGAGCCGACTCCAGTTTCAACTTCAGGTGATATCAAACAGGGTACAATTGCAAAGTTCATGAGAAAGAGAACTCAGCTAGTTGGATTTGAAACGGGACTCAATAAGCATACTCAGTATTCAATAGAATTCCTAGATAATGCAATAGATGCTCTAGAATCTTGGTGGTGGAAGACCAGCAAGCGACCGAGGCTCAAAGAACGATTAGCTCCTGAAGTAGTAGAGCAAGTAACGAAGAAGCTCGAAGAAGAGCAAATCGATTCAATTGCGTTCAGCAAAAAATTAGAGCGAGATGTACGCGCAGGAAAAGAAGTTGAATTACCACCACGACGTAGGGATACAATCGATGAGAGACTTACCGAGTTCAGGAAATTCTTGATGCCTCTCAGACCTCTTCTAAGCAAGAAAGAACCCCTCGTTGTAATGCAGCTTACAGAAGTTCAAATGCCTGATCTTGTATCCATTGATGACGAGGAGGGTTTCAAGGTCTATGAATTCAAATGCTTTGATACTGGTGTTGGAATGATTCCAGCTGATCTGGAGAAATTTGGTATTTATCTTGCGTCAAGCAAGTCTGAGAAGCTTCGTCAGACTCGAGGTAGTCAAGGTTTTGGAGCGCCTTCAGCATTCAGCGATGCACAGAACACAACTGGAAAACCTATTTTCACTGTATCAAAGAGATACACATCAAAAGAAGCCACTGCAGCCAATTTCTATACAACCACTTCTAATACAAAGGATTACACTGGGGGGCCAATCAATATTGACTTGCCATTCAACCATGGCACATACATCAATCTTTACTACTTGAATATTCAATACAGGCGCGGATATGCTGACATTTACTCTGAAATGGCTTCACTACTCAACTCACATGCCACAATAATCTTCATTGATCCATATGGCGCAGTACATTTCCATCCACGCCGTGTGGCTATTTTCCCCGATGAGCCGAAATATGCTCAACCCCACCCTGCAAGTATTAGGATTGGAGAATTTCAGGATCTACTTCGTGAAACAACCGAGTCTGATATGAAGGGCTTTTTGACAAAGGCCTTTTGTAGATTGAGTGATAATAAAGCAAGGAAAATTGTTTCTACCGCAAGTAAAGATCTTCGACGACGTCATCTTGACGCTCTCACAATGAAGACTCCAACTGATTCTCTGTCAAAGGTTGAGGTTGAGCTTCTCTATAGATCATTTTCAAATGAAGATTATATTGCACCTCCTACAGACACCGTAGTTACTGTTGGAGAGGAAGTTTTTGAACAAACGATACAACTTGCATACAAACCCGATTTTATCACTGCAGTAACACGAAAACCGACTTCTGGAAAGGGACTTTCATTTGCTGTCGAAGTATGTATTGCATATGGAGGCGAGATAAAGCCAGCATCATCTGCTCCTATGGTGTTGTGGCGCTTTGTAAATCGTGTGCCAAAATTACGGGACAATAGTGATTGTGCAACTTGGAAGGCTGCAGCTTCAGTTAATTGGAAGAATTACAAGGTTACTAGTTTCGACAATGGTATTCCTCGTGGTCCCATAATGGTTTTCATTCATGTCTGTGGTGCATATGTCCATGTGATGTTCAAGGGTCAATCTAAGCAAGCCTTGGCTGAAGATGAAGTACTACTTCGTGAAATCAAACTAGCTCTTGAAGATGCAGGCCGAAGATTTAGAAGATTCATTACTCGTAGAGAAACAGCTAGAAGAAAGGCTAAGCGTGCTGGTATACTTGCTATGTACGCTGATCAGTTTGCTCAGAGTCTAGTGCATATTGCAAATGAAGGCAAGAAGAAACCAAAGTATGATGTTGTAACGATTGCTAGTAGATTGCGAGATTCAATCTCTGGTTTTGAAACCGAAGCTGACCAAGAAGAAACTGAAACTGATGGTATTGGGTCCGATTTGGTTGCTGATATGCCTCTTGATAATGAAGAATCGGATGAAGTAATTGCAGATGGAGGTGCTTCTGAATGAGTAAGAAGAAATCTAAGAAGAAGAAACCAGCAACGGTCCAATCAACCCTTGGTGATCTAGTTAAATCTAAACCCAAGAAGAAGACTACTCCCAAGAAAGCTCCTGCTAAAAAGAAGACTACTCCAAAGAAGAAAGCTAAATCTGCTGCAAAGAAGCCAGCGAAAAAGAAAGCAGCTCCGAAGAAGAAACCAGAACCCGTTCCTGTATCCGAGTCTGGAATACCCATTACGAAACTACCCGGTGTAGGTTCAAAATTGGCAGACAAGCTCGTTGCTGCAAAATATGATACAGTTGAGAAAATATCGAGGTCTCGTGCAAAATCATTATCCAAGAAAGTTGATGGATTAAGCAAATCTGGAGCTCGGAAGCTAGTAGCTGCAGCAAAGGACCTGATTAGAAAGAAAGATCAACCTGCTAAACCTGACGCAGATATCTTGCCTGATGATGATATACCTAGACCTACAATTTCACTCAGCCAGGTTTCAGGTGTGGGGTCAAAGATGGCACTTGCTCTTGAAAGAGCAGGGTACAATTCAGTAGCTCGTTTGTCAAGGTCACGACCTGATGCAGTTGCTTCAAAGGTTGATGGATTAAGTACTGTAGGAGCAACAAAGATAGTTACAGCAGCTAAACAGATGATGAAACGCATGGAGATTGAGAGAATCACTAGAGATTCGTCTCCTCCAATTGTTGTTGCTGGAAAAGAAACAAAGCCACCAAAGGAGAAGAAAGCTCCAGTGAAAAAAGAAATCCCAAAGATCGCAGATAAGAAACCTGCTAAGAAAGAATCCAAGAAGAAGGCTACACCAAAGAAGACACGTTCAAAGAAGAAGATGAAGAAACCACCAGCACCGAAGAGAACGAAGCCTAAGGCAATCAAGAAATCTTCTGGGCTACCCGTTCCGAAATCCGTTATCACTCTTACTGAAGAGCTGAAACAGAAATGGAGTGACGCGGAAAAACGTGATAAATCTCCAAAGAAGGATGATGAGCCTGCACAATTTGAAACTGTAGAAGTTGTGTCTCTGGGAGCTGATGATACTCTTGAAAGATTGGTAGATAATGCACTTGAGATTCTGCAAGAAACAATGACAACTGGTCGTCCTGCATTTGAAATTCCGAGTCGATCAGCTGACAATATCGTTTGGGATGAGGTTCGCGACCTACTACTATTGGGCATGCGTACTATTTCTAGACCGTATCATTCACTTGCATCTGTGGTTGATGCTACTAGAACTGCGAGAGTAATGGAGATAATTTTCAATCTATTGAAAGCTAACTTACATGCAACTAAACGAGAGGTCTTCTATAGCGATGTTAACCTCTTTAGAGACCAGAAGTATAGTGACAAAATCGTAGAAGATGTTTCTTCAATGTTGAAGACAACTCGTGATAGTGTTCATGTTGTTGCTTCAGCACGTGGTTCTGCAATGGGTAGGGTTACGATACGTGATGGTGGAGACCTAATTGACCTAACTAAGATGGGGACAGGAGGTTGGGCAGTCACTCCCTTCCTTGATCAATTAGAGATTGTTGAGAGTGATGCTGAATTCATTATCATGTCTGAGAAAGATGCAGCTGTAATGCGTCTTGCAGAAGCTAAGTACTGGAATCGTTATCCATGCATTGTGCTTACAGGAAAGGGATCTGGTGATATTGCAACCAGAGCATTTCTGAAGATGTTAGTCAAGGAACTTGAGATTCCTGCTTTTGCTTTGGTAGACTCTGATCCTTATGGACACTATATCTACTCAGTATTTTTGCGAGGAAGTAAACGTTTGAGCTACGAATCGCCATTCATTGCAACACCCGATCTCAAGCTTCTAGGTGTTCTCAGTAGAGACTTGGATGAATACAAGATTCCGAAAGCCGTCAGAATTCCAATGCAACCTACTGACATCAAACGTGTGAAAGATATGTTGAAGGAACCCTTTGTCCAGAAAAACAAGGAATGGGTTACAGATCTCCGATTGATGCTTCAATTGAAGGAGAAAGCAGAGATACAGGCTTTTGCAGCTCATTCGTTCCAATACTTGACGGATGAGTATCTTCCAAGAAAACTGGAAAGCGGTGACTGGATCTAGTCGCGACCATACATGAGGTCTTATTACAAGACTTACCTTTGGTTTCGCCATTAGTTTATTTTCAGAGAACTAAAGGTGATTGTAGAGATGGTTGTTTCAAAGGTTGGAATAGAGGTAGTTGATTCACACGCACACTTTTTCACATATGCTACTATAAAGCGGTGGCTTGATAGTGGTGGAGCTGGATCCCTTGAACGTATTCAGAAGAGAGTAGGAAATCTTACTGACATGGGAACTTTGACTGTTCCTGATGAAACCTGGGATGCAGGTCAAATGTGGATTGACGAACTTGACAAGTATGGTATCTCTGCTATTGGCATGATGATTAGTTCTGAAGTATGGGATGAATTTAATGAAACTCGTAAGAAGTTTCCAGGTCGCTTTCTAGGTTATGCTAATATCAATCCGGCAGAAGAAAACGCTGTAGATGTGGTCACGCGTGCAGCAAAGGATGGTTTCCAAGGAATCAAACTATATCCAAGTTCATGGGACTTTCACGTATACGATGAGAGAGTTTATCCAATCTATGAAGAAGCACTAAAACATAAACTTCTGGCGATTCATCATTTTGGTATCACCATCGGAGCCACTGCAAATCTACGATTTGGTAATCCATTAGATATACAAAAACCAGCACAGGACTTTCCAGACCTCAATTTTATGATTGCCCATTTTGGCGCAGGATTCTTCAGAGAGGTACTCATGCTCATGTATCAAACAGATAATGTAGTGATGGATACTAGTGGAAGTAATAGTTGGATGAAATATCAGCCCTATGATCTAACAATTCCAAAGATCTTTGAAAAAGCTTTGAGAGCAGGATCTGCAGAGAGAATTGTTTTTGGTACGGATTCGTCTTTCTTTCCAAGAGGTTTCAGGTTCAATATCCTTGAAGAACAATACAATGCAGTGAAGTCAATCTGTCCTCAATTTTGTTATTCTGAAGAAGATGTAGATTTAATATTCAGAAAGAATATCCTTCATTTAACAGGCTTCAAACCGACATAAGATTAGAACATTCATGCTTTCCGAATCTTCTTATCAAGACCTTTCAGACGTTTTGAATCGCCACCCTCTCTGAACTTGGCTGCAGCCTCTTGATACTTGGCAAGGGCATCTCTTGTTTTTCCAGCCTTTGCTAATTGATCTCCTTCTGATTCGAGTGCTTTGCCCCAAACCGCATAAGCCTCTCGGGCTCGTTCAGCACATCGAGCTCTCTTTTTAGCATCTGTAGTAAACATGTACAACTCTCTAGCTTTCTTAAATTGTACAATTGCCCATTCAAATTCACCTTCTTTCAAATGAGCCTCTGCCTCATCATAGTGGAACCTAGCCATTGCATCATAGCCCATGTCTATTCTTCTTAATGACTCCGCAATATTTTTTTCAGTGCCAGATCTCTCGAAAAGAATCTTAGCCATCTCAAAATACTCGATAGCGCGTTCGTGCTCATTTTCTTTTAACAACTGGTCACCGAAATCCGATCGCGCCTTTCCCATCGCATCAAACACATAGGCGGGATAGTCAAAATCATCAGCTGTAATAGCAACGCCACAATTTGGACAGGATGCATGGTCCAGTTCTTTCAAAGGAGTCTTGATTGAAATCTTGGCTGGTTTCCCAACTACTACATCAATGAAAGATGCACTTGTACTTCCTCGACCTTCAGGGAAAAGGTGTGTAACTGCATCTCGGGTTGCATCATCGCGTACTTCAGGAAATAGATGAGTAAGAGCATCGTCAGTCGATACTTCTATTGCTTCAGCTTCTGCAACAATCCTTGGAGGTTCAATCTCCTTGAAGGGCATACCTTCTTTGACCTCATCGATACTCTCTTCCCATGATAACTCAGCTTCCTCAGTGACGATTGGTTCCTTGGTTTCCGATATAGGTTCAAAAGCTACAGACGCAGGACCACTAACCATGGTTTCACCACTTTCTACTTCAGTTTCTCCCACAGGTAAATCGGGTAGTTCTTCATCCCAGGTGAGTTCATCTGGTTCAGCAGAAACCTCTGGTTCTGGTTCAGGAAGAGTTGGTTCATCGACCAATACTGGCTCCACAATCTCATCAAGTCCAGATTCTTCAACACTAGGTAATGTATCAGGTTCTGGAGTAGATACTGGTTTGAGACCTTCAGGGATTTTATTTCCACAACCGATACAGAAGGTTGAGCCTATTCCGATATTTTTGCCACATTCTGGGCATTGAAGATGGTCGGCCATTTTGTAATCCGCTTTTGTTTTATTTCTCAGTTATAGCATCATGACTGAGTACAAACATATTTTCCAAGAGTATACATATGAACAATTGTCGTACAGCATCGTCTGCGTTATTATTAGACTATGTACACAAAGGGATACGTGCAAAGTGTAATGACGATTCCAAGTATTACTCCTCCAATCGACTGTGCCAGACTGTGTTGTTTAAGAACAGTACGTGACCAAATAACCAAAACCCATGCGAGAATCACGGGAAATGCAACCCAACCAAATACGAAGAATAGAGCTGTTCCGGGTCCACCTATTCCAACCCCGTGTATTGAAACCTTAGTTCTCTGATTTGCTATTGTTACAACACTTGTTACTGTGAAATAGGCTGCAGCAAGAGCGCTCATAATTACGCATCCGAGGATTGAATATACCAGGAACGACAAAGCATAAACTGGTAATGTGAAAAGGAAGAACTTTTTCCTACTCTTCCAATCTGAAACATCAAGATCAACCGTTCCTCTCCGTGCTGAGTAAATAATCAGCGTAATGGGCAGAATCACCATCATTATGGCACATAGTAAGATGTTAGACATTGGTGTTAGAACTGGACCGAGACCAATAGGTGAGTAAAGCGAGAAGATTATTCCCACATAGAGATTAACCAGTGGTGCTGGAGCTAATCGGGATATAAAACGAGCAAAGGTGATACGTTTTCCCTGCAGATCAAGCAACTCATCTCCGTACTTCATAGCAATCCTCTCAAGACTGAACGCCTATCCATCCTATATTTCCTACCTTTACTTCAAATTCCTTTGAAAGATTAAGTTCAATAGTGAAACTTTGTCCTCAGAAATCTGCGGAACATATGACAACAAACCTTTTCTTTGCTATTTGACACGTTTTTTCAAGGGAACTAGTCATTCCGCTAGGATGTACAAAAATATGCCAGCAATGCCAAAGCGTGAGATCTTCGAACGAATTATCCAGAATATCACAACCAAGTTTCCAGATGTTTACGCAGCCTTATTCATTAGTCCAGAAGGATTTCCCATCAACACATGGGGTGTTACACTGGAACGTGCTGAAGAAATATCTGCTCTATTGAGCGCATTGATTGGTAAGACCAATGAGATAGTTAGAGGGGTCAAAGAAGGAGGCGAATTAGCATTCATCCAAATCCAGACCGATTTGGGTGGAATTCGTATTGCTCCTCAGGATGAGTTCATTCTTGTTACCTTAACAAAATCCTAGATACTACCTCAGTTCACTTAGCATAATCACACCTGAAATTAGTGGTGAGTGGACTTCTAATTCCGAAAACATAAGACCTCCTCACTCGGAAAGACCACTAGTGCTATTTTTATACTCTGTACTTTGACTACATCTTGTCCACGTGCAGATGCTCGATAGTATCTGAGGGAGGTCTTCACAATGTCCCCGAAGAAGAAAGATGTCGAAGAAAAAGCAGAAGAGGCTGAAGATTACGAGAAATTCGAAGAGGTAGCGAACGAAGAATCCGCTGAAATTGATATAGACAGTGGTGATTCAGTTGCAGATATTGAAGTGACGGATCTTCCAGGTGTAGGTCCTGCTATTGGAAAGAGATTGGCAGAGTCTGGTTATAAGACTGTAGAAGCTATTGCTGTAGCATCACCGAATGAACTAGCTGCAGCAGGATCCATTGGAGAAACCACCGCAACAAAAATAATCAAAGCTGCTCGTGAAATGTTAGATATTGGTTTTGAAACCGCAGATATATTCCTTGAGAGACGAAAGGTTGCAGGTAAAATCTCATCCGGTTCAAAGGCTCTTGATGAACTCTTTGGAGGCGGTCTGGAAACTCAAGCCATTACTGAGGTATACGGTTCATTCAGGTCTGGAAAAACACAGATGGCACATCAGTTGGCAGTCATGATTCAGCGACCCCCTGAAGAGGGAGGTCTCGGTGCAACAGCTATCTACGTTGATACTGAAGGTACATTCAGACCTGAGCGTTTAGTAGATATGGCTGAAGCTTATGGAATGGATACTGCTAAAGTTCTCAAGAATGTTGTCTGGGCGCGTGCCTATAATTCAGACCACCAGATACTATTGTGTGACCAAGCAATGGAGATGGCGCCTGAGAAGAACGCAAAACTCCTTGTTGTAGACTCTATAATGAGTCACTTTCGTGCTGAATATACTGGTAGAGGTACGCTAGCTGCAAGACAGCAGAAGCTAAACAAACACCTTCACCATCTGCAGAGGGGTGCGGAGATCAATAACTTGGCAGTGTTCATCACCAATCAGGTCATGTCACGACCAGATGCATTCTTTGGTGATCCAACTGCACCAGTTGGTGGTCACGTACTAGCACATGTTCCACAGACAAGATGTTATCTACGAAAGTCAAAGGGCGAACGTAGAATCTGTCGACTTGTGGATTCACCAAATCTCCCTGAAGGAGAAGCAGTCTTTACCGTCGTGAAAGATGGTATCAGGGATGTATAATCGTCTGAAAAGTACTGGATGGTTTCTTACCATCCACTTCTTTTTTTATTTGAAATTTGCGTCTTCAACTATACTAAGAACATTTCTTTCCCATTTATCAAGTCCTGCAGAGTTTGATGGATATGCTGCGTAAGCCTTGCTCATTTTCTTCATTAGACTGGCTGCTTTCTGTATCTTTAGGAGTAAAGATAATTTTCCAGCTCCACGTCGTACTCTCTTCATTTTATCCATTGGACTGAGAGAGAATCCATCTCCCTTATTTGCCGCCATTAGGTCTCCGGCTTCAAGAATTCTTTTCTCAAAGCCATAGTCTAATTCCTCATCTGAGACGGATTGGAGTAATCTTCTGAAAATCTCAAGAGCAGCTAATCTCTTGCCAAAGTTTGTTAGATAGCGAGTATTGTATGACCAAAGTCCCTTTGCTGTCACATCACGTCTAGCAATTGCTTCTCGCGCAACCTCTCCAAGGATAATTCCAGCACGCATTCCAGCTCCGATTCCGCCACCATGTATAGGGTTCACTTGTAGAGCCGCATCACCCACAAATAATACACCATCCCCCACTAGGCTTTTGAGGGGTCGTCTGACAGGCACAGCACCACCTTTTCCATCTATGACTGTGCTCTCGAATAGAAGCGGGTATTTCTTCTTGAATTCAGTAAAGTGTGCTTTTGGAGAACCTTTTCCTTCTCCTCCAGTTACACCAATACCTGCATTGACTTCTTGTGCGCTCTTTGGAAAAACCCAAGCATATCCCTGGGGTGCAATCCCTTCTCCAAGAAATACTCGTGCAACCTCTGGTTCTGCAAGAGGAACTTTCAACTTGAGAATCTCTCTATAACAGAGAGCGATATCTCCTTTGTCGATGTTATTCTCAATTAAGGGACTTTCTAGCTTATTCCTGATAATTGCAGCAAAACCGCTTGCATCAACGACTATTTTTGTCTTGACGATTTTCTCCTCACCAGTTTCAAGATTCTTATATTGAATTCCTGTGACTTGATCACCGATAGTTATGGGACCTCCCACATGAATACTGGGCATAAATATTACTCCAGCTTGGATAGCTTCATCTAGAAGCCTTTGTCCGAAAGTCAATCTGTTTAAGGTCCACCCGTCAAAATCAGACCAGCCACGAACCTGTAACTCATTCTTCAAACTTGGTGGATAAACATCTGCTCCTGCAATAACTGTTGATATTTCATCATCTTTAGGTATATCAATACCTGTGGCTTCAAAATGTGATTTACTGACCTCATCGCCGCACACCTTTTGTCCTATTTTTTCCTTAGGCTTCCTATCTAGAAGTAGAGTTCGAAGTCCCAATTCTGCACAACGTCTGGCCGCAACACAACCTGCGGATCCAGCTCCAACTACAATAATATCTGGTCTTTTCAAGGTCAGTCTTGTTATTATTAACTATCACGAATTTAAATGCGTTCATTAGACCGCAATATTTTTGGATTTATTTTCAACAAGAATTGCTGGGCGCAAGGGTTATCAAGAACTGAGCATGGCAAATCGATTGTGAGCCAAATGCAAAATCTCGTGGTTGTTGGTCTGCAATGGGGTGACGAAGGCAAGGGAAAGATTGTTGACGTTCTTTCTGAGAATTTTGATATTGTCGTTCGTTTTCAAGGCGGTAGTAACGCTGGACATACCGTAATAATCGGGTCTGATGTTTTCAAATTTAGACTGATGCCTACTGGTGCTGTACGAGGTAAGAAGGTAGTCATAGGAAATGGCGTAGTTGTTGATCCTTTCATTCTAATTCAGGAGCTTGAACAACTATCCTCTGCAGGTCTTAACATAGATTTACTTGTAAGTGACCGTGCTCACTTCATCACTCCTTACCACATTCATATTGATGGGCTTCAAGAGAAAGCAAAGGGAGAACAGAAGATAGGCACCACTAAACGCGGCATTGGACCAACATATGCCGATAAGATATCTCGAATCGGAATCAGAGCATCTGATTTGCAAGACATTATCAGCACTCCACAATGGAAGGTTCTTGAAGAAACCTCAACTTCACGAATACAAGATTTGCATCATGCAAAAGTGGATGATAGCACTCAAAACGCATTGAATGATTATACTAAAGCCCTCAAGCAAGTTATGCCACTCATTGGTGATACTGTCGAGTTTCTGAACTCTGCTATTGACTCTGGACAACGCGTTCTATTTGAAGGGGCTCAAGGAACTCTCTTGGATATTGATCATGGTACTTATCCTTTTGTCACAAGCTCGAACTGTGTGTCTGCGGCAGCAGCAACGGGTACTGGAGTTTCTCCCACAAGGATTGGTTCTATTCTCGGGATAACAAAAGCATACTTGACAAGAGTTGGCGCAGGTCCTTTTCCAACAGAACTTGATGATGCTACAGGTGAATTTCTGAGAACGCGTGGTTCTGAATTTGGTACAGTTACTGGAAGACCGCGCAGGTGTGGCTGGTTAGATCTTGTCGCATTGAAGTACGCAGTACGTGTGAACGGTGCAGAATATTTAGCAGTGACTAAAATTGATGTACTCACTGGTCTAGAGTCATTGAAGGTCTGCGTTGGCTATGAAATTGATGGTACAGAACTGAATACTGTTCCTGCAAGCTCGACAACTTACACAAAAGTAACCCCCATTTATGAGGAACTAGATGGATGGTCAGAACTACCGAAGATCTCTGATGATACAGATGCATATTCCTCAATCCCTGATGCCATGATGGATTATCTGCAGAAGATTGAAACGTGGACTGGCTCTAAAGTAGCTATCCTCTCCCTCGGTCCTGATAGATCTGATACAATTCAGGTTCCTGGAGTTTTACCAAACGTATCTATTCGCGTTTGAACTCAATCATGAGAATGGCGAGAATAATCGCCGCAGCTCCAATCAATAGTAATGGTGGGACTAAATTCAGAAATATCACATAGTAGCTTATGATTGTGGAGGGATGAAGTGCAATGATTGGTAGTCTAACCCATAAGTGAAGCATTCCATAAACTGCAAAGATTGGATAGAGTATGATACCTCCGCTCAGTATCAGAAGAATGATAATCACTGCTAATTTGCTCTTTATAGGGTCCAAAAGCGGGACAGGTATTATTTCTTGGTCCTCGAATTTGAAGTAGTAACCGATCAGGATGGTTGGTGAACGCACCTTGATTATTTCCAATACTTGTATTCCTATTTGTATTGAGAGTAAAATACTGGTATGTATAACCATATACCAAAGTAATAGAGCATTCAGAAGGGGGAGTGGATTGAGTGGACTAACAAGAAGTTGGAAGCTCATGATGATTCCTAAGAGCACACAAAAATTCATCATTAAGAGGAATCCATGTCCTATTGCACCTTTTAGAAATTGAATTTTATTCAATGTGACCATCTAACTCCTTTCAGCTAGCATCTAAACGCCAAGTTTGAATGGTTTAGGAGGCTGGGTTCCAGCAAATGCTGAGTCCAATGGTCCCAACTCTTGCTGCTTAGCGATGGCTTTGGTAACTAAGTCAGTAAAAAGTGTGTTGACGTTATGACCAGTCTTGGCACTAGTTTCATAGTGGAAGACATCTAGCCATTTTTTCACCATATTTCCTGCTTCAGGTGGGACCAACCGGTCTGGTCTATCTACCTTGTTAGCAACAACCGCAACTACTGCATTTGGACACACAGTGATTAATTTGGTGTACCACTCGCCTATGTCAAGGAATGTCTGTGGTCGTGTGACATCGTAAACAAGGATTGCCATCGAGGCTCCCGCCATGTAACGTCGTCTGAGCTCGTTATACGTAGGCTGCCCTGCCAGATCCCAAAGAACCACTCTTGCAGTGACACTGCTCCCTGTTGGTAAAACAACATCAAGAGTCTTGAGAGCAAAGGTTGTACCAATTGTGGCAATGTAACGTTCACTGAAACTGTCTTCGGTGTATCTTTTGATGCAACTGGTTTTGCCTACGGCTCCGGAACCAAGAGCCACCAATTTCAGCATATGAGAAGCCCCTTCTGTTGACATTTCTTCATTATCCTTATACTCAGTACTAAGAAGAACTGATATTTGTTAATAATTAAGCATTCTGGGAATGTATACCAAGAAAAGAGTGAGTACTACAGCATATTCTATCCAGAAATGAGTAAGGTATCTATCGCAGTATTGTTTAAGAAAGCCAATTCTGAACGTAGTCTAGAATTGGAAATTGGTGAAACGGCATGGCAGAACAATTCCTTAGTCGCTTGAACAAGATGGAAGATAGTATCAATCAGCTTGGTGAGACCCTCAAGAGAATGATTACAAT
>JABCTV010000012.1 GCA_018238205.1 Candidatus Thorarchaeota archaeon | reverse complement strand
TTCTCCTTTTTGATTGTAATTCTTCTATTCTTGCTTTGATTATCGCATCGGTGTTCCCGCACGGGATTGGTCTTTTGCCAATCTTCTCTGCTCCGAGGACGGCTACACACATAGAGTCTGACATCAGTTCTCACCTTCGATCACGACTTGTCTGACGGTTACGTCCTCGCCGAATCCTCTGCTTATCACTTCTTTTACATATTCGATGCTTATCTCTGCTGGCAAATTACTGATTAGTATCATCGCTTCAACTCCTTGATGATCCCGCGTATCTGATCGATGAACGATGTCTCTTCTTCTGATGGTGTCTTTACTTCGAGTGTGACATATCTATTCCATTTTCCGTTTTGATATTGCAGTGATCTATCCATTATACTTCCTCCCAAACAATCTTCCCGCCTGCACTGGCAATCGTTGCCACTGCATCATCGATGAGTGTTTGTGCTTTGGTATTTGCCGCTTGCTCCGACATCCCGTGCTGTAACCAAAGGCATTCTGCCAGTCTATCGATTGCTGATTCTGGTGTTGTCATTGGTCTGCCTCAATGTTGTCTTCTGCCTCTCGAATCTCGTTGCTTTCAATAAGTCCCCACCCGATCACACAACCATCCACTTTCTCCATGATCTCGGACGGGGTTATGTCATCGAATCGTTTGTCGAACTCGACTATCTTCGACCTACCATCTACCATTCCCACTTTTACTTTGATCATTGTTTTATCTCCCTATGTAAACATGTGTCTGGTGTCCGTCTGGAAGTACAATACTATGTTTATAGATACCTGGAAGACATGCAGCATTAGTTGCTTGTTTGAAAGTTGCATCCTGTTTCATCTTCTGAACCAACGCATCAGAAGCATAGATCGTAACAGGCACATTCATACACTGCTGAGTTTCCTGGGGAATCTCATACACATTGTCAGAAACCTTCTTGATGTCCATTTAGTCCACACTCATCATCTGATTTGCACTGCTTCGTCAAATTCGCTATAAGGATTGTGAAGTGTCCGCCAAGATGCTTATTAGGATGCCAACGCAAACTGAGTCTGGGATTGCTATGTCCCATAGAAAAAGCAAGGAGGACAATCACCAAGTGACTGAGATAAGACTCACTGCAATGGTAACAACTCATGGCTGAAGCTGTAAGGTCAAACAAAGTGATCTCACAAGACTTCTCACCACTGCTGGTCTTCTCTCTGAAGATTTTCAAAGCGAAGATATTGGTGATGATGCTGTGGTCCGCATCGTCAATGATGATGTAGCAGTTGTAGAGAATGTTGACATCTTCACACCGATTCATGATGATCCCCATATTCAAGGCGAAATTATCGCCTGTAATGCAACAAACGATGTGTTTGCTATGGGGGCGACAGATATCGTATCTCTTCAGGCATTTCTTGCTTATCCTACGGATTTGCCAGAGGAAATAGTAGTCGGAGTACTCAAAGGAATGAGTTGCTTCATGAAGGATCTCGGGTCAAAACTTACTGGCGGCCAGACTATCCACAACCCCTGTCCTGTATTTGGTGGTATTTCTCTTGGTGTGACTCATCCTCGAAACATTGTGTATTCGAGTGGGGCAAAACTTGGAGATGTTGCAGTTCTCACCAAACCGCTAGGTGTCCAATCAGCAATGCGGTCCTATAGGGACCTGCAAGATGAGAAGCGTGATGCACTGCTGACCAAGTTTGACGAACAATCTCTGCTTAAAATGCAGGATGTGGCTGTTCGCATAATGACAAAAAGCAATCTTGAAGTTGCACAAGCAATGAATGAGGTTGGTGTCAATGCTGCGACTGATATAACTGGATTCGGTCTTCTTGGTCATGCGAGCAATGTGAGTTCACTAAGTGGTGTTGATGTGGTAATTGATAGATTACCAGTAATCAAAGGAGCTCTCAAACTTGCGGAGTTCTTTGGTCATAAGCTTGCTTCTGGCTTTGGTGCTGAAACTGCTGGGGGTATGCTTGTCTTTATGGAATCAACCAAGGTTGAATTATTCCATGAACTACTGGCAGATAAGGGTCTGCCTTGTTGGACTGTTGGAAAAGCTATGAGTTCTGAAGGATCACCTTGTGCCTTATTGGCGCAGGATGTTCAGTTTATCGAGACTGAGTTCCCGTGAAAATACCTGAAACCATCTGGATATGGTATTGGAGGACTGCTGCTGCGAGCGGCCAGTCTCTTCTTCTATTCCAGTAGATGATTGAGTTTATCGATTATTATGTCAATTCCCTTTATTGAACTGAGATCGAATTCAGGATCGATAAATTTTCTAAGTTCCATTACTTCTTGGTCCTCTACATCGTGAAAGAGCCAGAAATCATCCTTCTGAAAGTTTTTTGATTCTAACAATTATCTTCGCTCCTAAACGTATTCAAGTAAATAATACGTGTTTTGTCGATATAATATTATGGGTTGGTAACAGTACCGAAGGCGCCATCCTGTTGCGCATATCAATTAGTTCAGGATTAATGACGACAAACCATTTAACACCCATACGATAACTGGGAATGCAACCTAAGCTTTGGATACGGGTGTTGAGGAATGAAGATTGTTGTAACAGGTCCATATGAAGCCGGAAAAAGTTTGATGATTCATCACATTACCAACGGGTCTTGCATCAACATAGAACGTCGAGGTACCACGATAGCGATGGATCATGGTCTTGCGAATGTAGATGGAATGAATGTCTTCATGTTTGGTACTCCTGGCTTGCTGAGATTCCGGACAATGCGGAAAATACTCAGTTCAGGTGCAGACGGTATTATTTTCGTAGTCGATTCAGTAGACCCTGAATCAGATAAACGTGCCAAGCTTTTCTTCCGCGAAATTGCTTTCTTCTTACCTGGCGTTCCATGTGTTGTTGCTGCGAATAAGCAAGATGTGACCGAATCTCGTCCAGTTGATAAATTGAGAAAGAATTTGCGTTTCTTAGCTGGATTACCAGTATTCCCAGTATCTGCTAAAACTGGTGAGAACGTAGATAGTATGCTTAGAACCCTGCTTTATCTAGTTATGATGCAGTGGAGTTCTGTTTTTGGAAAGTTCGCTGAATACGACGGTGCAAAAGATGGTCTTAGTAAATTGATGAAGGATCTCAATCTTGACCGTGAACAGGCTGTGGGTTATCTACGCCGATTCGAGTTGAGAAAACTTCTTGAAGTTCAAGTAGGTGATGAGCAGTTTATTGTCAAGGATGCTGTTCGATCTATCTTGAAAGATCCTGTTACCATTATGCGTCGATGATGATGTTTCTTTAGAAAGAATCAAAAGCGAAATGAACTGCAACGTCATATATTGTCTAGGTGAGTCCTAATGACAGAAGAACCGGAAACTGTAATCGATGACATGGACCCTGCTGATCTACTTGAACACGCAGCAGCAGCGCTTAAATCTGGAGCGAAAGAGGAAGCTGCAAAGACGTACAATACAGTTGGCAATATCTATATGTCAGTTGCTGAGTTTGAGGAAGCTCACAAGTGCTTCCAAGAGTCTAAGCAAATCTACAAAGACCTCAAGGATGAAACAGGTACGAGCGATACTATGTACAATCTAGGTGTTGCTGGTATTAATCTAGAACAGTGGGATGAAGCAGTATCCGCCCTCGAGTCCGCCATGAAACTCTTTGAAAAAACAGGCAATAAGAGTGGTTCTGCAGATGCAGTTTATGGTCTCGCTTTAGCAAACTTAGGACAGGGAAGTTTTGATGAAGCGATGAGCTATTTCAAGAAAGCTCAGAGATCATACAAAACCCTTGACAACACTCAAGGAATGGCTAGTGTAGTCATGGATATGGGTGCGGCTCATGTTGACAAAGAAGATTGGGTTGCAGCGAAAGCATCAATTAAGAAAGCCTTGAAGATTTACGAAGAGATGGGTGACAAGGCTGGTATGGCTGATGCTCAATCTCTTCTAGGTGACATCTCAGAAACAAATGGTGACGAGAAAAGAGCAGCCGAGATGTTCGTAGATGCCGCCAAGAACTATTTTGAAGCTGAAATCTTTGATATCTCAAGAGAAGTTCTTGATAGAGCAGAACAGAAGATGTGGGATATCCCTAAAGCTACCCGACGAAGACTGAGGCGTGTCATTGATGACTTGAGAGATAACCTTCCAGAAGAAGAAGAATCTCTTGCTGCTGATGATGACTTACTAGATATTGGTGACTAACTTCTAAGAGGTTGTTATTCATCCTAAATTCTAGTTCTAACATTTCAACGGGATAACTCTATTTACTAAGTTTCCTACCTTGGAGTGTCTTCCAATGGAGTGAACTTCAGTTGAGTTACAGGAACGGAAAGATAATCACGCCAATATTTCTATTCATTTTGATATGTTCTGCAATAGTCCCATTAATGCCTGGGCTACTGACAAATCTATCTCCCCCCTCAGACATATCAAATGCCTATCATGCCATACCAAGTGCAAGTTCTTCTCAGATCCCTCTTAGAAGACTCACTATTGTTGCTCCCGATTCAAATTCTTACATCGATGATTTTGCGTATATGTCGGCGATTCCTGCATCCGTATTCAGTTACAATGATGCTCAATATATCTCACCACTCATCTACACCTCTGGATCTGACAGTGAAGCGTGGTTGCTGGAAGATTGGGTGGAGTATACAGATATCGATGGAGGACTTACCCAAGTAATGGCGATAGGTGACTATTCAGAGTCTATGCTGACTAATCTTCAGTACGATTTAGGATCTAAAATCTATCCTCGAATATCAGGAACCAGCTCTGCCAACATAGCTGCAACAGTAGCAGTTTCAGAGTGGCGGACGAGTAATACTGCAGTTATCGCTTTGTCAAAGGATAGTTTTGATACTAGTGCTCCAACAATAGGAAGTGCTACACATACTTTTGAGAATCAAGCATCACAGCTTTCCGAATTTAGTGGCAGCGTAGTTGATAATCTTGAACCTACTAGTATAACTTTTGAATCTCCAACATGGGCTGGTTGGATTGAGGGTCGGTTCAATTGGACTGGTACTGAGATACTGACTCATGAACTGATTGACCCTACAGGAACAATTGTAGATTATTCTGTGTACACTCAAATATATTTCTCAAGACATATAGGATATGTAGCCTCTCCAGTTCCTCTTAATTTCTGGGTACCTGTCACGAGTGATGGTGAATGGACAATGAACATCACAAGAAATTCTGCAGGCACTACCAATATGGAATGTGAGGTTGTTTACCATCCAGGTTTCACGCAGGCGGTGACTGTTCCCTCAGGAGCTGATTGGCTAAATGTTTCTTTGACTTGGGATAATGCTGCTACAGATCTCAATCTGGCTCTCATTGATCCTACTGGTCGACTTGCGATGTGGGCTCCTGCAGGAAGTGTTATCGCCAATCCTGGAGATGAAACTATTGACCTTCCTTATCCTATGGAAGGTGATTGGGCTATTGTAGCTGCATGGGCTGATGCCATAGACGAGCAGAACAATATCGAAATATCTTGGGCAATCTCAGAACTTCCCTCTGACCTTCAAGCATACTTGGAATCTGCAGCCAATGGTGCAGTTCTTGCTTCTTTACTAAATGTTCCATTGCTTTATGTTGACGAGAATCAAGTTCCTTCGAAAACTGAGTGGGCGTTGACTAGACTTGGAGTAAATACTGCAATCCTTGTTGATCCACTTAATATCCACAGCTCCTCACTCGTCACTGATTTGTCAGCTCTTCCATCATCTGTTACCAATCTTGATAGTTACACATCAGTATCAAGCAATATCATCACACAGTCTGAGAATCCAGATATTGTAATCACTATACCTACAGGTGATAACAATGAATTCTTCGGACCTGCTGCCTACTCTGCAGCAGTTCACGGAAGTCCAATCTTTTCATTGTGTGGAACTGATAATCACCTAACTACTAGAGCACAAGAAACATGGGCTCCATATTTGATAGGTCCCGATATCAACAATGTCTATGTGGTCAACAAATACGAAAATCGGGCGGAAAATGGATGGTATGATGAACGTATTCCAAACAAATTCTCTATGATGAAGTCTTTTGATGATTTTGAGAGCTTCTTAACCCTCCGTGGAGCATATAATTCAACATCTCCACAACCCGTTGTTGTTGTTGCACCTATGACTCTCTTACCAATAAGCTTTGATAGATCACTACAATGTGATTTTCAACCTGGCCGAATACCTGCCGAAAACCCCGCTCAAGCTTCAATAATCATAAACCGCGGATTGTTGCACCGATATCTTTTCCTGACGGCTGAAAATGCAGATACCTCTCTTGTTAGTATGTATGCTTATACTGATGGAGCTTCATTTACAGATAACAATCATGACTCATATCTCCTTTATCAGTTAGAGAATACTACAGATGCCCTCGAATCTGCTGGTTTTGAGATTGAACAAGAAGTTGGCGTTACTGAGGTGTTTTCGCAACTCGATTCACAAGTTGCGTTGTGGACATTAAGTACTCATGGAACACTAACGCTACTACCAAGAGACCCTCCAGATAGACCAAGTGGTCTAGGCTATTTCTCACTAAGGAATTCACAAAGCCCATACGGATTTGAAGAGAGTCTATCCGTTCGTGAGAGTTCCACAGATGCCAATAGATTAGTAAATCCCGTTGCTTTCGCTGATGAAGCTGCAAACCATGTCATACGATCAACAGATGAATTAGAAGCTGAGTTAGATAACATAGGCTCGCCGATTGTGATTCTAACAGCTTGTCTTCTTGGTGGGACTGATATGCCTTTGATGCTTATGCAACATGGTGCAGTATCTGTAATTGCCGCACCCAGAACTGTTTATTTCAAAGCAGCAGGTATGCTCTCAGTTTTACTCGCCCAAGGACTTAGCGAAGGAGGCACAATTGGTGAATCTCTTTCAAATGGTCTTACACTCACATCCTCTGATTATTCAAATCCTCCAACCCCTCTTGACCTCCAAGATTATGCTAATCAACAAATTCTTTTTGGAGACCCCTCAGTTCGACTCTATGAACCTGTCAGTGCTCCCCATGTTGCAACTATTGATCCGGAGTCTGAAGTTTTTGACACACATACACCAGGAAGTGGTGTTCCTTCTGCAGCTGTACTAGGGGCATCATCATACCTTCAAGATGCTCTATCAACAATAGCTGTAGACTTTGATTACTATGAGAGTTCAAATTTCTCCGATTTTGTTGACTTACTATCACTGAGAGATTCTGTTATTATTGAACCCGACACACTTCCCCTATTTCACGATGATCTCTTGCTGTTTACTGATGAAATTAATGATTATATTCGAGCTGGTGGAATTCTAGCTGTGATGGGCGTATCGGAGGATATCAATTGGCTTCCATGGTCTGTATCATACAATGATTCAGGAGCTGGCTCTTCAATAACTATTGTTGATACTAATCATCCTCTTCTTGATTCACCAAACGATTTGAGTACCACAATGGACTATCAGGGTCACTTTGAATCTCTGTGGGCTAATTTTTCCGTTCTAGCAACAGATGGAACAAATCCAGTAATTATCGCCAGTTCTATAGGCTCAGGGAAGTTAGCACTAACATCAATTGACCCTACTGGAGCTGCACGTGATGAATTTGTTGAAAACGTGATAGAATGGAAAGATTCACCATCAATTCTGGTAAAGGATATATCACTTAGCCAGGTTATCATCTGGGCTAGTGATAGCGTTACAATAACTGTGGAACTAACTGATTTGGAGGGCAATGCTGTAGTTTCAGCTAACCTTCATTTGTGGTTGAATACCACTGAAGCTGATGTTGTAGAAGTTGGTTCTGGGATATATACAGTCACACTAAATGGAGAATTCACTAATGCTCATCTGGGTACATTCGATATAAGACTTGAAGCGAGTAGAGCTGGTTATGATACATTATCACTCGTGATTGAAGATTATATCCTCATTCGTCCCTTCCCTTGGCTTACTATTGGATTATTCGTAGGTGTAGTAGCAATTGCTGTAGGTGGTTGGTTCTACCTGAAGCGAAGACGCGGTGAGTCTTTCACCTATAAACGTGACAAGAGTTCAAAACCGAAAGGAAAATCCAAGGAAGAACAGAGAAAGCAGAAAGAGGAAGATGGCAAATTCGATGCAAAGGAGTTCTTTGGAGTATAATGCGCATTTTATGCCTGTTTGCAATAAGGTTTTATATTCCCTGCACTGACTAGCCCTTGTTCGGATTGCTCGAGGGTTCTAGTATGTCTACACGCGTCGATAGCATCAACAAAATCATCCGTGACTTTGAAACAGTCCCGGGTGTTGAAGGTGCAGCACTTGTATCCCCAGACGGTCTTATGATTGCTTCAGCTCTACCAGAAAGTGAACAAGAGAATGTTGCGGCTATCAGTGCAGCAATCACATCTCTCGGTGAAAAGGCAACAATGGAGCTTGACCGTGGGACTCTTCTTGAAATCTATGTGAAAGGCGATAAAGGTTATACTCTCATAACTTCAGTAGGTGATCGCGCAGTCTTCTTAGTACTAGCCAAGGCGGATGCTCAATTAGGACTCATCTTTATGGATATGAAACGAATGGCTGAAGCTCTACTTGATATTCTATGAGTGCTTCTTTTCACTTCATCTTTTCCACTATTGTATCCACTATATGGTGTGCTATTTCCCGTTTGTATGCAAGTGGAACATGGTCAACTGAATCTTCTGGGCCCACAATCAGAACCTCATTTGTATCGGACTCGAAGGCAACACCTTTCTTCTGTTCATCATTAGCAACAACAAGATTACAAATCCCTGCGTCAATTTTTGTTCTTGCTCGCTTCTCCAATTCTTTTTTACTTATACCTGTTTCAACTTTAAATCCAACAATAAAGAGACTCTTGAATTTCTTACGAGCTGCTTCTATGATCTTCTTTGTTGGCACCAAATCTAATGCAAGGCTACTCTTCCCAGATGCGATTTTACTATCTTCTTTCTTGGATGGTACATAGTCCAGAACTGCTGCAGTTGAGATGAAACACTCGGTCTTCTGATTGGTAAGTGACTTCATGACTGCATCCATCATCTCCTCGGATGTTGTTACGTTGATTACTTCTGCTTGAGCTGGGGGTATTTGTGTAGTTGGACCAAGAACCAGTGTAACAGTTGCACCTCGTGAAATCAACTCGTGGACTATGGCTATTCCCATCTTACCTGTGGATGGATTGGATATGAATCGAACGCGGTCGATCCAACCTCGCGTAGGTCCTGCTGAAACAACAAAATGATGATTTGCAAGATCCTTTGGTCCAAGGACTCCAAGTACAAAATCGACAATTGTATCCACATCTGGAATCTTAGCTTTTGCTTCTTCCATCCTTGGGGAAACAACATCAATCCCCATTGACTTGAGTTTCTCAATGTTTTCCATAACTGCTGGGTGATCATACATGGATTCATGCATTGCAGGTACGACTACAACAGGTATTTTCGCACCAACAGCAGATGATACTGTTGTTGTAACCGGAGTATCATCAATACCATTTGCTACTTTTCCAATCGTATTTGCTGTTGCAGGAGCAATAAGCACCAGATCAACATGACCATCATGTTTTCCAGCCAGAGTGATGTGTTCTATCTGACCAGTTAATTCAGTGATAACCGGGTTGCCTGTTGCCCATTCGAGTAAATATGGGTGAACAATCTTTGTCCCCATTTCACTCATTACTGTGTAAATTTCTGCTCCATGGCGCATGAGCTTTCTTGATATGGCAACGCATTCCACTGCTGCAACACTACCTGTGACACATAGAGTGATTTTCTTTCCTTCTAACACGCTACTCAGGCTTCCCTTGATTAGTTTGGATGTATGTTCCATAGGGCATTTCACCGCAGTTTTTTCTGTGGACGATGAGTTCCTGTACTAGAAACCGAATAAGAGTTGTGGAACCGTTCACTCATTAACTAAAATTATGCCCATAATACTAACTCTATCATCTGGGCAAAGAATATTAATGACAAAACGGATGAGCGTTAGTGTTGGTAACGGCCATCTTAGTGGATTGGCCGTAAATGGATACGCGCTAGACAGGTTCCGAGGCTCATTTCTCGTGGGTTTGGGAAATAGGGAACTTGACATACACTAGCAATCCATTGATGGATGTGGAATACTTGGCTGACTCTACTCGTGACTTGGAGGCTCTTCTCAAAGGATTTGATGCTGAGAAGAAGGCTCGTTTTCAAGCATACGACAAAGTAGTATCAGCTCTCGATACACCCACACAATCACTCTTTGTTACTGATAATGACAATGAGGTTGATACATTTCTGCGAGATTACAATGAATTTCTTGTTTCCACAAAGCGAATGGATGAGAATTCAGATGACCGCCCCTATCATGTTGTGAGAATTGGTTATGACGGCGATATGCTAGATGATATGTTCCGTCTTATTGTTTCAGACGAGTTTGAGAACTTTGATCCAGCCTCCTTAGATGTCAATTCTCTCTATTCAAAACAAGCAATCTTTCAACATCTATATCAGGCTATTACGAAGAACAAATTCATCATCTTTCATGTCACTGAGTTTCCGCTTGCTTATTACTTTGAAACTGCTGTTGTTGTTGATGTAGAAGAGCTATCTGATGTGATGGATCCATCAGTTCATGATGAAACAATTATCAGATATCTAAACGACCTTCGTGAGCAAGGAACTGAAGAGCATAGGAAAACTTACAGCTTCTTTTACCGTATCAGTACTTCACTTCTTATGGAACTCTCAAACGTCTTTCTTGTAGTTCCAACAGCTGGTATGAATCGACACATTTGTGTTTCAAGCTGGAGAACTCAAACACTTCTTCTTGGCTTCAGTCCACTTACTTGGTCATCAGGAAGCTTCAATGTCTTTGATTTGAGTGGACGCGATATTGATGCACGATGGGCATATCCTGCTCCAGCTTCAACTGACCCACGAGTGAAGCAGTATACAAGCCTAGTTCCATTGAAATAGACCTATTCTAATTGACTTTTGTTTGACTTAAACGCAATATATATACATGTATATACTGATGGGTATGACGCGCGATATACATGGTATTACTTTATACATGAGTTTGTTGGGAAAAATATGACTGACACCTTGAACACTTTAGATGATATGCCAATAACCGCACAAGCTTTTGTGCCAGGTCACATTACGGGAGTTTTCAGAATCTTTGACGAGAAGAAAAATCCCCTAGAGTGTGGATCGACAGGCGCAGGATTCTCGGTGGAGATAGGAACACTCACCACTGTCAGTGCAATACCAAGCAAATCGCTTGAGATTACAACAATATACAATGATGAATACATCGATGCAAATGTGACAAAAACGGTGGTAAGAAAATTGGTCGAGGAATATGAGATGCAGTTCAAGGTTACAGTTACACACAAGTCCTCTCTTCCATCTGGAGTTGGTTTTGGAGCATCTGGAGCAGGGGCTCTAGGTACTGCACTTGCCCTCGGCCATATTATTGATTCTACAATGAGCGACACTCATGCAGCAGAATATGCTCACCGTGCTGAAATAGAGCATCGAACCGGTCTTGGTGATGTTATTGCTCAGACATTGGGTGGTATCGAAATTCGTATTCACCCTGGTGGACCTGGAGTTGGCAAAATCGTGAATATTCCAGATAGCGAATCATTGACTGTTGTCTTAGCAGGCGCCCCCGGTCTGAAGACTCACGATATATTGACGAATCCGCAGAGTCGCACTAGAATTAATACTGTTGGTGATAATCTGGTTGAACGGATCATTGACAATCCTTCACTTGATACTTTCATTTCTTGTTCAAGGGAATTTACAAAGTTAATTGGTTTGAGCACTGAACGAGTGAACGCAGCTCTTCGGGATTTAGATGATTCCGGATTAAATCAATCAAGCATGGTTATGTTGGGAGATTCTGTTTTCTGTTTCTGCAATGAGAAACAGTCACAGAACGCAGTTGGTATTCTCACAAAGTACTGGAATAAATCTCAGGTTCAAGTCACAAGTATTTCTAAAGCTGGCGGGAGGTTGGTTTCATGGTAAAGATTGAGATACCTGAAGATCATCCTCGTAAGGTTTCTCTAGAAACTCGAGAAAAAATAATCGAAGGTCACACACGTCATGAGGTCGCAACAGCAGGACTTCTTGCACATGGTCGTGGTGAAGCTTTTGATTATCTCATCGGTGAGAAGACGAATGATATTGCCAAGCATGCAATCAAGGTTGCTGTAGCAGCTATGCTAACTGCTCATCACCCAGTCATTAGTGTCAATGGGAATGTTTGCGCACTTGTACCCGCGGAAACCGTTACATTGTCTGAATTAACTGGAGCCGCATTAGAAATCAACCTCTTCTACTACAGGAAAGAGCGAGAAGATGCAATACTTGGTGCATTGAAATCTGCTGGTGCAAAAGAAGTTCTGGGAACTCATGATAGACCATCTGAAACTATTCCTGAACTGAGTAGCAATCGCCGAAAAGTTGATCCTGATGGAATTGGTTCGGCTGATGTCATTCTTGTTCCATTAGAAGATGGTGACAGAACTGAGGCACTCAAAACCATCGGGAAATTTGTTATTACTATTGATCTTAACCCTATGAGTCGAACTGCAGTATATTCTGATATCACAATTGTTGACAATATTATTCGATGTTTACCATTGATGGTCGAATATGCTCGAGAACTGAAAGACACTCCACTCGATGAATTACTGAAGATGGTGGAGACCTTTGACAATGAAAAGAATCTAGCTGATTCAATCAAACTGATGAGAACCCGATTAGGAGATTTATCAAAGAATATCGGATCTCTTCGTCAGAAGATACAGCCAGGAGCGAATGCATAATGAAAATAGTCGTTTTGGGATCTGGAACCATTGGAAGTCTTTACGGTGCGTTTCTTAGCACAGTGAATGACAATGAGGTTATTCTTGTTGGACGTAATCCTCATGTTTCCGCCATTCACTCAAAGGGTTTACAGATTCGTGGTATAATGGGTGAGCATACGTTCCATCTTGATGCAGTTGAGTCTGCAACTGAAATTGTAGATGCTGACTTGATTCTTCTAACTACAAAAACTTACGATACAATTCCTGCTATCAAGACAGCTAAGCACCTGATTGACAAGGGCGCTTATGTCATGTTGATTCAGAATGGTCTCGGAACTGAAGAACGTGTTGCAGAGGAGCTTCACACAACCAAGGTTCTCAGAGCTACTACTTGCATGGGTGCTCTCAGGACTGAGCCTGGTATTGTTACTGCAACTGGTTGCGGTCTCACGGAGCTAGGTTCAAGGTATCCTGAAAATTATGATTATGTTATGAAAATGACTGACATGTTCAAAAAGTGTGGATTTGAGGTTAGTGCTAGTAAGAACATCGAGGGTGTGGTCTGGACTAAGACCCTTGTTAATTGTGGTATTAACCCCGTAGGAGCATTGACTGGTTTCACAAATGGTGAGGTCTACAAGAATCCGCAACTCCGAGGTCTTGTTATACAGCTTGTAGAGGAAGCTGTAAAAATTGTGAAGGCGCTTGGAATAGAACTGACCACCGAAGATCCTGTTCGATATGCCCTTGGAACTGCAAAAGCCACAGGGGATAACATCAACTCGATGCTTCAAGATATCCAAGCTGGAAAGCGAACCGAGATCGACTCTATAACTGGTGAGATTATTCGACTTGGCAAGGAACTTGGAATTGAAACCCCCTCTAACGAATCCGTTTATGCTCTTATCAAGGCAATAGAGTCAAAGTATCTAGAGGACTCTGATGTGATGGTTGATATCAAACCTCTTGAAGTTAAGGAATTGGTTGATTCGGTCACTACATCCTGAACATCGTTTTAGCCATTTGATATGAAGCGTGTGCAGATTTCTTTGCATTGAATTTCATAGCATTCATATGACCCGGAAGTCCCACCTCGAAAGTCATTTCTGATATCCTTTTGAGAGAACTTACTAGGGCTCGATCATCTCCACCCGGAAAGTCTGTTCTCCCAAAGCTACCGCCTGGAAATAGAGTGTCACCCGTGATGAGGATTCCAGTATCTAGTATCATTAGACAGATACTACCCAAGGAATGTCCTGGAGTGTGATACACTTTCATCTTAATATCACCAAAATCCAGAATTGTTCCCTCCTCAAGAATACCTTCAATATTCAGCGGTGGTAAATCTGCTCCAAACGTATCTGCTAAGGTCTGGTTCATGTTACCATTATTGATTGGCTCTGCTTCTGCTTTATGTAGATGAATCTTTGGACTCCCTGATTCAACTAGCGGAATGACTCCCCCAATATGATCAATATGACTATGAGTCAGAACAATATCGGTAATTGATGAGTGTGAGGAACCAATATTCTGAAGATACTTGTCGAGTGCTGCATAATTCATTCCTGTTCCTGTATCAACTAAGATATGATGGTCTCCAGATTGAATGAAAGTAATATTCGAGTCCATGGATCGGCTCACAAGAAAATAGATAGAGTCTGCAATTTTATCAAACACATTAATCACCTAAAGTACTCCACTAGTCTGTCAATCTCTTCAGTAGAATTATAGAAGTGAGGTGACACTCGTAGTCTTCCATTTCGTACTGAACAGTGAATCTTGTTTTTAGCAAGATTATCATTTAATTTATCTACATCAGGAGGTTCACATGAAACTGTAGCAGAGTTGTTGTTTGGTCCAAAGTCATAGTATGGAATATCAAGCTCAGTCAACCTCTTTCGCAGATAGTCTGCTGTTGCCAGTGCGGCACGTTCTCGATTCTTGCTAGAAATTTGTAATAGAACCTTCAGTGACTCTAGAAGCCCAATATATGCAACCATTGCAGGTGAACCAACTTGGAACATTCTTGCATCTTCATGAGGTTCTCTATCAAAGTAACCAAACTCTGTGAGTTTTTCAACACCCCACCATCCAAGAAACCTTGGGTGTATTTTGTCCATGATAGATTTCCTGACGTAAATATATCCTGCTCCAATTGGCCCGAGCATCCATTTTGCTGCCTGCCCTGTTGCGAAATCAATCTTTAAGTCTACTAAGTCTGTTTCGAAACATCCTGCAGCTTGAATTATGTCGACTGACAAATATGCACCATTGTCATGGGATAACTTCTCTAGAGCTCCCAAATCAGCTCTAAATCCAGTTCCAAACTGAATTTGGCTAATAGCAACCACCCTTGTATTCTCATCAATTGCTTCAGCAAATCTCTCAATTGGGACTCTACCATCAACCGATTTTACTACTCTTAATTCTGGACCATACAATTTATTCACATTTTGCCACGGAACATAATTTGCAGGGAATTCAAGATCACACAGAACAATGTTGGACCCCTCTGGATACTTTATGCTGTGTGCAAATGAATTTACTCCCGAACTGGTACTTGGTACCAATGCGTATTGACTGTAATCTCCTCCAAGCAGTTGCGCTAGGTGAATTCTAAGTGCTTTGAGGTTCTCAAGGGTCTCTTGGAAAGTGCCTGTCGCTCTTATCCTATTATCCAGGTAATCTTTCATGGCATTGATTGTTGCAATAGGTGGAATACCAGTTGCAGCATTGTTGAGATATGTCATGTCTTTCAGAGTAGGCCACATCTCTGAAAGGAGTTCAGGGTCGATTAAATCGGTCATTGCAACACGAAAATGTGTCAAGTTACAGATAAAGTTCTCTGCGGATTAAATCTAGCGAAGATTTAAGACTAGTATCGCATTCGTACAGCTTGGAGAGCGTTTTGTCCGTGTTCAGGAGGTTATTCGGCCGGTCAAAGAAGAAACCGGAGGAAGAATCATTAGCTGGTAAAGAATCAGTTGATACTAGTATTCCCAAGGTTGATCCAGAGACCATAGCTGAAGAAGTCAAATCTGCTTCTCCTTTTTCTGAAGTTGCTGCTGAAAAGACACCTGTTACTTTTACTATGGGTCACGCAGTAATTCCGCATGAGGTCGATATTGATGCTGAAAAAACTGCAGACCTTGCAAGAAGAGCAAGCATCACGCCACAGACTGCAGCTGAAATTGTTCCAGGAAAGGTCTTGAAACGTGACGCTGAAGGTAGAGTCCATATCAAGATAGTCTTCTATGGACCTTCTCTCTCCGGCAAGACTACAGCCCTCCGTTGGCTATTCGGTAACATCAGGTCTCTTTCAAAAGGAAAGATTGTTGAGATATCTGATGAACTTGGTAGGACCACGTTCTTCGATTTTGTGCCTGTGACAGCAAGTGAAAACATGGTATTTGATGTCTTCACCGTAGCAGGACAGCGTAGACATGCAAGTAGCCGAATCAAAGTTCTTCGTGATTGTGATGGTATCATATTCATGGCTGACTCTACACCAGAACAGATGAATGAGAACTTAGCATCGATTCAAGAACTACGAATTGCACTGGGTACAGATAGAATGGCAACACTACCAATAGTTTGTTCACTTAACAAGAGAGACCTACCTAACGCACTCCCTATTGACTATATGGTTCAGATGTTGGATCTGGAAGGTTATCCTGTCTTTGACACGATAGCAACTGAAGGAAAGAATCTGTTGAGAATGTTCCAACGTGTTTTACGTGATTCATTAATCTTCAAGATTGGGATTTGATCACTCGCGAATTAGCGGGAGCTTTCCCTGTTGCAGTTGATTAATCAACTCAATCAATTCCTCTTCAGCTTGTTCCATGATCAGACGACCTTTCTCAGGAGTTGCCTTTCGAGGATCACCATACATAGCTGATGGTAGAAGTTCATCTCTGTAACTCCCTGAGATGATTCTGAACTTAGTCACTACTCGATGTGAAACTGCCTTTGACATATCAACCAACTCCGGGCGCACATGCATCAACTCTGAGGTTTCATCTTCAGCAGCATGACCCCCAGGGGTTTCCTCCACAAGCTTGCGAGCATTTTCTGCAAGGTCCTTCCACCAATTGACGATGATAACAACACGGTTTCCTCTTTTGGTTGCAGTTTTCGCCGCCATTGTTAGAGCTGGTATATTTCCACCATGACCATTCAATACGACCAGATACTGAAAACCATGTTTGAAAACTCCCTTCATGATTGAATTGTAGACGTCTACCAAAACATCTGGGGCAATTGAGATGGTTCCCTCGAAATTATTGAACTCCCAACTGTCACCAAAGGGTATCGTCGGTAAAACTAACGCATCAGTCTTCTCCGCAACCTTCTCTGCAAGATAAGTTGGTAGATATGAATCCGTGGCTAAGGGAAGATGCGTTCCATGCGCCTCCATGGCTCCAGTCACCATCACTACAACCTCCGTCTTCCCTGCTGCTTTTTGGAAGCTCTCGTGTGAAAATTCAGACCAGAATGGCATTTGTATCCTCGCGGAAGGTTTAGCTTTGTCTCTAATAAACAAGGTGAATGGATAACAACCGAAAAGATGAAAAACCGATTGCCTAGTGTCCATTTGCGGTTCATACCGCACAATAGCCCCGTGGTGTAGTTGGCCCAGCATAGAGGGTTCTGGTCCCTTAGACCCAGATTCAAATTCTGGCGGGGCTACCATCTCATTCTTGTTTCAGGATTCTATAACTATGATTTTTCTCGAAAGAAATCCAGGTCTAACTTCTGAACAGAGTAAGAGAATGATGAGTATACAGTATATCGTATGGGCAATCAGAGTTGGTGACCACCAAATCATGGTAGCAACAAAATCACCTGGATACGGATAAACCATATTGAACAAAAATCTAATACCTTGGGGAATCAATGATCTCAGTGCAAACATACTGCTGACTCCGTACAGTAACCAACTATTTTGCACATCATTCCTTATCGTTACTAGCATTATTCCTATGATGAGATTTAGTGCTACAAAAAGATAGAAACTGTAGACACCAAGGGCAGTATACCGAGTTATTGCTTCATATATCAGATACAGAAAAACAACAGGAAGTGCATATTTACTTCGATATCTGAGTAATAAGCCAGATACACCAGTGATGAGTAAGACCATTGATGTGTATGATGTGATGGTTAATAGATAGACGAAAATAAATTCCTGATACAGGTTTGATGAATATTCAATGGCCAACATGAATACCCAGACTATTGATAAGAGTGATCCAATTATCCCGACCTTCAGCATTGTGCTGTAAGATGTTTCATCCTGATAGATATTTTCTGAAGTTTGTGCATCATTAATTGTCACGTTGTTTCCTCCCTTCACGATAAGGTCGCGTTTCAGATTTCTTCGTCAAGCCACTTATACATTTGTTTCAATTTTCCTTCGGGTCACAAATTTTGGACATATTATTGTGCATAAGGTCAAAAAACGTGATTTTCCAGTGGATGTAAAGGTAGGTTCAATAAATCGGCAGACTGCGCGCTAATACGTCTGGTTGTGACTTTTAGGCTGGAACGTATCAATTTATAAGGAAACCTATTCAATTATATTTTGGAGAACGGAAACGCCATTTAGGCTCATTCTGAGTTTCCTGTTACTGAGTCTGCGTCCTCCCGGCGGAGAATTACAGGGGCGATCCCTCTCCATATTTTCATTTTCTAATCATAACAATCTTCATATCACTATCAAGTCCTCTTGAGCGGCGAGTGTGATTACATGGAACAGGTTGAACTGGGCTGGAATGATTTCTGGGCTGAGATCTTCAGGGTCAAACATCGAAGGTCTATTCAGGGTATTCAGCATTACGATAAGATGGTTGTAGACTTCTGTATTGAAGCACTTGGGTTGAAGAAGGGTAGTGAGCTCCTTGACATCGCGTGTGGTGCTGGAGACCAGTCTGTCGAGTTTACCAAGCTCGGGATAAACGTCACAGCCTTTGATATCTCGGAACGATTGATTGAGGTCGCTCAGGAATGTGCTGGCGACAATGAGGTTACTGTGAACTTCTTCACAGGAGATATGCTGAAGATGTCTTTTGAGGATCAGTTCAATGGAGCAGTTCTTCTCAGTCACAGTTTTGGTTTCTTCAATCATGAGGAAAATATGCAAGTCCTCAAGGATACCCACAAAGCTCTGAAGGAAGGTGGTTCTCTTTTTCTGGACCTCATGAATCCATATAACTTTCCGAAATTCATGAAGACCTGGACTGCTTTAGAGGGCGGATACCTTCTGAGTGAACCACACTTGCTTGATGCTCCAGCTGGAGTTCTTCGTGGTCGACCAGCTACCTTCATTGATACTGACAACAATCGCATTGTCCTGATGGATGAGGATGCTCTATCAAACAACGACATTCGGATGTACACAGCTCTTGAGATTCGGGCAATGTTGGAAGAAATCGGTTTCACTAAGATCGAATTCTATGGTCAAAACAAGCTTCCACGTATGCCGTATTCCTCAGGGTCAGAACGGATGGTAGTTGTGGCTAGTAGATGAAATTACTAGAATTTCTTCCCCTGACGAAATACTTTTAATAATCCAATCGCGAGGTCGCCCATGCCACCGGTAGGCCTCCGGTGACCCCGACGAGTTCTCTCGTGCAATAGTTACAGTTGGGGAGATGCTATCTTACACAAACGCGAGGGGACAAAAAACAATTACAAGGAGACAACCCAATGGTTAAGATCAAAGAGCCCGATGCAATCAAGAGGCTCATTCTTTCAGACGATTACAAGCACAAGAGAATCATATCAATCAGTGCTCACATTGACCACGGTAAAACTACGACATCAGACTATCTGATGCGTCGTGCTGGTTTGATGAGTGACGCTGCAGCCGGACAGGCATTGATGACAGACAGCGATGATGAGGAACAGGAACGAGGAATCACTATCTTCACTTCTGTGGTCCTGCTCAACTTCACAGTTGATGGCGAGGAATACCTCGTTCAGCTATCTGACACACCTGGGCACCTTTCCTTTACTGGTGAGGTTTCCCGTGCATTACGTGCCTCCGATGGGGCTGTTATCCTCGTAGATGCGCTTGAGGGAATGATGACACAAACAGAGACAAATATTCGTCTTGCAGTAGGCAGTGAAGCATGCAAACCGGTCCTATTCATCAACAAAGTAGACCGTTTAATCAACGAGCTTAAACTCCCCCCTGCAAAAGTGTACGAGCGCATTGACATTATCATTTCAAAGGTGAACACTCTAATATCGAAAGTCGCACCTGACGAGTTCAAGAAATCTTGGCAAGTCAGCTTCCAAGATGGAAGTGTTGCTATCGGAAGTGCAAAAACTGGTTGGGCTTTCTCAATGAAGACCCTAAAGAAAAGGGATATCAAACCCATAGTAGTCTTTGAAAAGTACGATGAGGGTGATGAGATGTGGCTCAGAGAGAACCTACCTTTAGATGAGGCTCTCCTTGAGATGATTGTTTACCATCTTCCAGATCCAAAAACAGCTCAGAAGTACAAGATTCCACGAATCTGGAAGGGCGATTTAGAGAGTCCTGAAGGAAAGGCTCTCCTTGAGTGCGACCCCAATGGTCCGCTTCTGGGAATGATTACAAAAATCTTCATTGAGCCAAAGAGCAAGAGACCTACCCTGATTGGTCGAATCTTCTCAGGCACAATCAAGAACGGCCAAGAGATTCGGCTTGTTAACATGAGGCAGAACGCAAAGGTCAAGCGACTGGGTGTTCAAGAAATCACAGACATTCTTGATATGGATGAGGTTCCTGCAGGAAATCTATTCTCCGTCTTCGGATTTATGTGCCCAAGTGGAGAAACATTCGTAGAGCCCGGTTCAGAAATGCAGGGCTTTGAGTCCATCGAGTACGTCTGTGAGCCAGTGGTTAGTAGAAGTATCAAACCAATTGATCCACAAGACGTTGCCAAACTTGGTGAGGTCGTATCAAAATGGATTATGGCTGACCCAACTGCAAAATTCTTTCATGACAAGGAATCTGGTGAGTACCGACTTGACGGAATCGACCCACTGCAGATTGAGATTCTCACAAAGCGAATCAACGAGCAGGTTAAGATCGACGTGTCTGAACCCATCATCGTGTACCGTGAAAAGATGACTGAGCGTGGAGACGAGTTCCACACAAAGTCACCCAACGGTCACAACAGGGTTCGAATGATTCTAGAACCACTTGATGAGAAGACAGTAGAGTTGATCAAGAAGAAGAAGGTCACTATGAATCAGCATCCTCGTGACAGAGGAGCCATCCTCAGAGATGAAGCTGGTTGGGATGCAAAGGTTGCACGGAAGATTTTGGACATCTATGAATCATGCATGCTTGTTGATGCTATGAGTGGTGTCCAGAGATTCGATAGAATCTTCTCATACCTCCAGACAGTTTTCCGTGAGTTCGTGGATTCCGGTCCAATCGCACATGAACCTGTGATGGGTGTCAAGGTAACACTTACTGATGCAACAATCCACAACGACCCTGCACACACAGGTTATAATGAAGTAACCACTATGGTCAGCGCAGGTCTAAACATGGGCTTTCTCACTGGAAAGCCTGGTCTCTATGAGCCAGTACTCAATGTAGACATCAAGACACCAACCGATACTCAGGGTCAAGTGATCAAGGTCCTTACGGGTCACCGTGGACAGATTCTTACCATAGAGGGTGAAGAGGATAATGTCACTGTAAAGGGATCTCTCCCAACTGCAGAAACAATTGGTATCGCAGATGAGTTCCGCAGTGCTACTGCTGGCCGTAGCTTCTTTGGTTATCAGTTCCGTGGCTTCGAAGGCGTGCCCACTAGCCTCCACGAAGAGCTCATTCTTGAGATTAGAAAGCGAAAGGGCATGGCTGAAGAAATGCCTAGCTTGAGTTCATGGAACCGCTGGATCTACAAGAGAACATAGATTCATACAATAGTAACAGGGGTTGTTCATCCGAGCAATCCCTGATTTCTCTCTTTTTTCTACACTACTCTTTTTGTGCATACATTTTTGACTCACATTTGTTTCTCACGAAACGACCTATTATGGTAATAGACCTAGTCGATATTCTTGCAAAGCTAGTATCCTTTGATACACGAAACGATGGACCTGAAAAGAAACCGGGAAAAGAGTGTCCTGAGTTCATCAACGGTATTTTGAATGAATACGGATTCCAGACAGAGGTATTGGAGTCTGATGGATTCCATACTGCTTTTGGTCGACGTGGACAAGGTTCTTTCAAGATTCTTTTCATTGCACATTATGATGTTGTTCCTTTTGGCGAAGGCTGGAAAACAGAACCTCTTCTCCTCAAGGTTGAAGGTGACAAGGCTTATGGTCGTGGGACCTGTGATGACAAGGGAAACATCGCATCACTCTTACTTCTCGCAGAAAAACTAGCTCAAACTGACTTACCCTGCAATGTAATGATTGCAGCAACAGGTGATGAAGAGATAGGCGGTCGCAATGGAGCCTCTATGCTGAAAGACTGGTTAATCAAGCAAGGTCTCTTTCCCGATTTCATTGTCATTGCAGATGGACTTCATCAACAGATTATCCATAGACGAAGGAATATCCTTCCTGCATTTATCAAAATCAAAGAAAAACTCTCTAAGATTAAGGGCACCGCCGAAACTGTTCGGTTCACCACAGAGACCTATGGTACTGATTCTAGACACAGTGCGTATCTGCGACCGGGAGTTGATCGACATGCAATGCTTACAGCATCCAAGTATCTGGATCTTCACCCCGAGGCAGTGGTGACAGACGTGAGAGGTGGATTTGTCAAATCTAACGTTGTGCCTGATTGGGCTGAGATGGATGTAATTCACCCTGATTCTTCTGGAACAGAAGTAACCTATGATGAAAATTTGACCGATTTAATGAGATTATTGCTATCAATCTCACAAGCTGCCTTTCCTACTAAACACTCAGACAAAGGGAAGATAATCTCTCCCAATCTATTATCGAAAGAAGGGGACCTCTGGTCATTGTATTGTGATATCCGAGCTATGACTAATGATGGTGAGGCGGTCAAGAAAGCAATCGAGGATGCAGTTAAAGGTCACCTGGAATTATTCTCTTTGAAAGTATCATCCGGAGTCGGATATGTAGAGTCCGATCCTGACTCTCGATTAATTCGAGCCATGAGATGGGCGCTTGAGAAAGAAGGCATCACCTACAAACTCATCGAAGGTTTCGGTGGATCTGATTCACGCTACTTTGCTGGTCAAGGGTCTGATCTTTTTGATTTCGGTCCTGAAGGAGATAATCTTCATGGCGCTAATGAGTGGGTTTCACTGTCCTCTATTAGGGAGAATGCTGAGGTCTTTCACACCATGCTTGAGGTCTTGAGTAGGGATAAGAACCCTGTCTAGTCTACATGGCAGACATTCCGACCTTCAGTTTCAGGTCATCTATGTCCCACTCTTTGATGTAGGAGTACTTCTTCCAACCTGGTTCTCTATCAGGTCCAACCAAATCCAAGGTTACTGCTCTTGTTTCAATCTTCAGATGATCTTCGAACATCTTTGCTAGTTCCACTGATTCATTATCTGAGAAATGAAGAACTATGTCTATTGACTGCTCTACTTTGAGATCCATCTCCTTCCTCATTACCTGGACCCGTCTAGTTACATCCCTTACGAGACCTTCTGCTTCTAGCTCCTTAGTTCTAGTGACATCTACGTAGACTTTTCCTATCTTACTATCTGCATAGCTGAGGTGTTCAGGTAGACTTTCCTCGAAATCAACATCCCCTTGCACAAGTTCCAGTTTCTTACCCTTCACTTCAATGGTCGCTTTCCCTTTCTCAAGATCATCTCGAAGTTTGACTGCATCAACCTTTTGCAGCTGGGCAACTAGCTGTTTCATCATATCCTTGTATCGTGGCCCTAATGCCTTGTAATTGGGTTTCACTGAAAGTTGAGTGAACTCAGCTAGGACATCAGTAAGAACAGCTTCAAAATCCCTAGTGTTTAAGTCGTCAAGTAGAAGTTCTTTCAGACTCTCAGCTCTCTTGCTAGTTTCTTTATCTTGTGCTATCAGGGTGACCTTTGCTACCGGATGTCGCAGCTTTACGCCCTTCTTATTTCTCCCATGACTAGAGGCAGTCCTGAGCTCCTGTAACACATCAAAGGTTGCTTCCATCTCTGAATCCACAAGTTTGTCAACTAGCATTGGCATATCTGTCAAATTTATTGATTCAGGGAGACCTTCAGCAAAACGAACTAAGAAATCCTTATGCAATTTTTCGCATATGAACGGTGTGAAGGGATTGAGTAAGCGTATGAAGGTCTGAAGAGCATAATACATTACATCGTAAGCCATTACTTTCTTTGGGTTCTCACTGTCTAACCAAACCCGTTTCTTCACTAAGGGTAGGTATACTCTGCTAAAATCTTCTGATATGAATTCCAACAATACACGACCTGCTTGATGCCAGAGATATTTGTCCATGTGTTCATGGTACTCTTTCACAACGCTCTCTAATCGGGAGAGTAACCATTTGTCCTCTAAATTGGATTTAGGCAGGAATTTCATCATTCTCTTTTCATCGAACTTGAACTTGTCCAATTCCATGTAGGTTTCTGAGAACAGAACAACATTCCAAAGAACATCTAGTTTCTTCCTCGTGAGGTCTATCTCTTTTTGATTATGATTCATTCTTGACCATGAGGCAGATCTCGTAAGCATGAATATACGGAATGGGTCGGCACCTATAGTTTCTAGAGCATCCTTTGCCCATACCACATTTCCACGTGACTTGCTCATTTTTCCTCCATCTGCATCAAGAACATGTTCTTGACTTACACAATCTTTGTACGGAGCTGAACCATGCATCACAACTGAAGTATAGAGAAGACTGTAGAACCATCCCCTTGACTGATCCACTGCCTCTGTAATGAAGTCGTATGGAAATAGTCTATTGAAGAGACTTGGGTCTTTCAAATAATCTACACTCGCGGTGTGGGCCATTCCTGAGTCGAGCCAACAATCAGTGACGAATTGTTCACGATGCATTTTACCCTTACATTTCTCACACTTGAGAACAACCTCGTCAACCCAAGGTCGGTGCATCTCAAAGTCTTCTGGGAATTTGACTGCTCGTTCTTCAAGTTCCTTTCTGGAACCTATAACGACCTCTGATTGACAATCATCACATACCCAGACTGGCAATGGAGAACCCCAAACTCTTGATCTGGATATACACCAATCATCTGCATTAGCTAACCAGTCTCCAAATCGCCCTGTTCCTGCCCAATCTGGAGTCCATTCAACGTCGTTGTTTGCCTTGACAAGTTTGTCTCTGAGTCCAGTCATTTTGAGAAACCATTGAGTCTTGTCCGCAAGATAGATGAGTGGAGTATCACAACGCCAGCAATGTGGATACTCGTGAGATACTGTTTCTTCATGAACTAAGAGACCTTTCTCTTTAAGAAGTCGTGATACTTCTACATTTGTATCAAAGACCATTTTGCCTTCAAACATTGGAACTTCATCTGTGAATTTGCCTGAGGTATTAACAGGGGCTAATACTGGCACCTTGAACTCTTTTCCTACTTCAAAATCATCAGGTCCAAAACCCGGTGCAGTGTGAACCAAACCTGTGCCATCCTCGACAGTAACATGTTTCCCTGTAACCACTGCGTGCATGTATTTTTCATCATGCTCTTGATGGAATGGAACCTCGTCATGGAAGGGATGTTTGTATTTCCATCCAAGCATCTTCTTACCAGTAAGGGTCTCTACTTTGCTATAGGAGTCGACCTTGGTCTTCTCCATGACCACCTCAACTAGATCTTCAACAACCCACCAGAATTCTCCACTCACATCTAGCTTAACATACTTGTATTTTGGATGTACTGAAACCATCTCATTTGATATTAGAGTGAAAGGAGTTGTTGTCCAGATAACTAGGTATTCGTTTTCTCTATCTACAAGCTCAAACTTCACGTATATTGAAGGATCTACCTTAGTTGCATATCCCTGAGAAACCTCATGTCCAGAAAGTGCAGTTACACATCTAGGACATGTCGGATTGACACGATATCCTCTACCAAGTAAGCCCTTCTCATTTGCCATTTTCAGGAAATACCAAACATGTTCTATGTAGTCATCTTTTCGTGTCTGGTATGCTGTAGGATAGTCCAACCAGAGACCAAGTCTTATGGAATCATTCACCCATCGCTCGAGATAGAAATCGACCAAGTCCTTACACTTCTGTACAAAGACATCCATTCCAACGTTTGAATCAATGAGCCCTTTCTCTACGATGCCTTCTTTCTTCTCCACTTCAAGTTCAACAGGTAACCCTTGCATGTCCCATCCACCGCGTCTCCAGACATCGTAGCCACGCATGGTCATATACCGGATTTGTGTATCCTTCATTGCTCGACCGCGTGCATGACCTACATGCATGAACCCGTTTGTTGTTGGTGGGCCTTCCAGAAAATTCCATTTTGGTCCTGAACTTCTAAGTTCGAGAGTCTTATCATAGACCTTTTCTTTATTCCAGAAATCAAGGACCTCTTTTTCCACAACCAGTGGATCGTATCGTTTTGGTAACCGGCTCATTTTAGTAACCTCTCACGATGTGCTATAGATAAATAATCAGAAAGTGATTGCCTACCCTCGCAATCAGATGAGAATCTTGAATAGCCGTAGCTAGGTAATTGACCAACCTTGCTATCTAATTTGGCAATCCATCCATTCTCACCTATATGGGCACTCTGGTTTTTGTCACTGGCCCTAGTTAAAAAGATTAGGCTAGCCATACTTGACCATTGAATAGGTCCGACTAAGGTTTAATTGTTGGATACTCTTGAGCTAACCTAGACACCTGATTGGGGTAAAATGTATGAGTTCTCTTGAAGAAAGAACAATGGACAAATTAGCAGACATGGTCATTCAAGTTCTTTGGCAAGATCTGCTAGAGGTATGGAAAGCAATCAGAGCAAAGATGGACTCTGAGGGTCCTGAGGCTGTAAAATCTGCATTTGATGGAGCGGTGAAGCGATTTGTGGATGGTCCTTTCAATAATCATGTTGAGGTCCGCTGGGGTATGAATCTATGCGTTCACTGCAATGACGATAATATCGAAAAGAATGGAATTGCATACGTAAAACCCGACGGTGATGGTCTAGAATTCAATCATTGTTTAAACTGCAGAATTGGGATTCTTTACGATCTTGAAACCGCTAAGGCAAGACTGGATACTTACACAATTGGATTGGGTGAAGCAGCTCAATTCATGGGTGTTTCTATCTATTGGAATGCAATTGTGCCGGACTCGATGAAGAAATTCCTCCCTACATACGAACTCATTCAGGATGGACAATGGCTTGGTACAATTTCTTTTGATGAATCGCTCACACCCAAGTTCCTTCCCTTCGATGCAATGACTGAATCAGTTTCTCGTGATGCTGACGCACCGTGGACAACAGTGATACCTGGGAACATTCAAGCTGCTATTGATGCATTCCTTGAAAGAGCAAAATTCCAAGTAGAAGCTGCACTAGCAATAAGATGAAAACCTCTCAAAGGTGTTGACCATGGAGGATAAATTAGTACGAGATAAGATACCCGATATAATTCGTGAAAACGGCGAAACCCCAGAAGTTAGAATTGCAGGTCATGATGAACTAGATGTACTTCTTCGTGAGAAAATCGTTGAAGAAGCAAACGAGTTTCTGTTTTCAGGTGATACCGAAGAACTAGTTGATATCCAAGAAGCAATCGATGCACTACTGAAGTTAAGAAAAGCTGATCCAGCTCTTATCGAACTCCAACGCCATTCCAAACTACTTGCTCGTGGGGGTTTCACCAAGGGTTATGTTCTTACTATAGACAAAGAAGATGAGTAGGTATCTAAAATAGCTCACTCTTCAGAGTATGAAACATCTGAATAATCTTATATTCATTTTTTCCTGCAGCGATGTGTTGAATACCACCCTGTTCAGTGGTGGTAAAATCCGATTGTGGAGCTAATAATTATGGCTACCGATGATGTTAAAGAAATACCAGAGAAACCAATCACCCATCATGATGGTGGTGATATTTCAAGGTATCATATGGAGAAGTATCCTGTTAAGGAGCTTCCATACGTTACTCAGTCAATTTGTCCCGAGTGTTTTCTATCCAATGACGAAGTTCATGTCATTGATGCGACTCTATACGAGGAAGATGGTAAGGTCATGTACAAGAAGACCTGTGAAAAACACGGGGAGTTTATTGATGTTTACTGGGGTGACGCTGAAATGTTCAAGAGGGCTCAAACTTGGTGGTACAAATCCGTTGGTCTCGATAACCCACGAACCGAGTCTGTGAAAGGATGTCCTGAGGACTGTGGTCAATGTCCTGATCACAAGTCTCATACTGCACTAGCCCTTCTTGATGTTACAAATAGATGCAATCTACGATGTCCTATCTGTTTTGCAGTTGCAGCCGAGGGCGGTACGGTCTATGAACCAGAACCAGAACAAGTTCTTGAAATGATGAGGAACTTAAGACGCAATACGCCAGTTCCTGCTCCTGCCATACAGTTTGCTGGCGGTGAACCAACTGTTAGCAAGCACTTACCTCAGTATATTAAATGGGCAAAGCAGCTAGGTTTCAAAAATGTGCAGATTGCAAGCAATGTAATCCGAATTGGAAAGAGCAAAAAGTATTTGCAAGAGCTTCGTGATGCAGGTCTTTCAACTATCTATATGCAGTTTGATGGTGTTACTCCTGGTCCCTATATTGCGGCACGAGGAGCTGACATATTACACCTGAAGAAACAAGCAATCCAACATGCCCGTGAGATTGGAATGCATTCACTCATTCTCGTACCTACTGTTGTGAGAGGCGTTAATGAAGACCAACTTGGTGATATCATTAAATTTGCTTGTGATAACCGAGATGTCGTCCGATGTGTAAACTTCCAGCCCGTGAGCATAACTGGTCGTATTGATCACACTGCCCGTAACGAGATGCGTATCACAATCCCTGATTCAATTCATTTGATTGCAGAGCAGACTGATGGTAAGATACCTCCTGAAGCGTGGTATCCCGTACCTTCGATGATGCCTGTTGGTCGAGCTCTTGGTTTCATAAGAAGGGGCGGACCTCAAGTTGAGTTGAGTTGTCACTTTGCATGTGGAATGGCTACTTTCCTTTTCTTTGATGACGATGGTAATTATGAACCTATTACAGATGTGATTGATATAGAGAAATTCATTGAAATACTTGATAGTATTGCAAACCTCTATGCTGATGAGAAGAAAGGAGCTAGTAAGAGGGCAAAGGCCAAACTAGCTGCAGGAGCTCGTCATTTTAAGAAGAAGACCATTCTCAAGGATATTATCAATGCTTTCCTTAGCCGTGGTGACTATGATTCACTTTCTGCTTTTATGAATCGTATTATCATGCTTGGAATGATGCACTTCCAAGACCCATACAACTTTGATCTCGAGCGTGTTCAGCATTGCGATATCAACTATGCTGTGCCTGATGGCAGAATCATCCCCTTCTGCACAATGAACACAATCCACCGATCAAGGATTGAAGAGAAGTTCTCAATGCCTATTGAAGAGTGGCGAAATCGTCACAAGCCGAATAAGGTGGAAGAGGACAGCATCAGCAAACCTTTCACTTCTGAAGATTTGTAGATGCATCGTCTAATGTGTGCCCCATAAAGGCACACAATCTCTTTCTTTTTTCTCAGAAATCGTGAAAATAAATCTGGTAGAAAGTTAAAATTTCTAAAGCCTGCTTTAATTCTTCTATCACACTGATTAACTTAGAAAAATCATTCTTCGAACATGTGTTAGTCATCTCGCATCCAGAATTCGCTCTATTACCAATATAGTGAATTGTTTTAACTTATTCTGGTAGATTTAGAGCATTTGAGCAAATTATTAAATAATTTTTAAAGTCTAAATTTTCTAATTAGACCGAACATAAGTTTAATAAGTCAGTGCAGAGAATATACATTTGTGGAGGGTTTTCGGGTAACAAAACTCTTCATAAATGCAAAGGCGAGTGTGTGGGCTAGTTTTTCGTTACATGCCCTCAATTACGAAACTCCCCCCTCCTACCACGATTTCCCGCACTCTCGCCACCTCTTCTCATTTCTTCAAAAACAAGACATCATGACTTATTTTGTAGAATGAAGAATATTGATCCCATTTTGGTTCTCTTGAATGTATCAATTTCTTTTCTTAGTTCTCTAAATTCTGATTCAGGAAGTTTCTTGTTAGCTAGAATACTTAGGAGAGGTTTGTAGTATCTCTCCTCCCATTCTTCATGCTGTACATCAATCTGTCCGAGTATCTTATACCCGTGTTTTTTGATAATCTGCAATTTAGCCTCTACTCTATCATTCTCATCATGTACTACAAGAAAACCATCTTTTGTGAGAAGCTGTTTCCAATCTCGGATTCCATTCTCAAACCCTACAGCATAGATTGAACCCTCAGCCCATATGATATCGTATGTCTTTCCTAAACCATGGAGATTAAGCATTGATACTTTCATTATGGAAAATCTGTGTGAGAGTCCCTGTTCCTTAATTTTCCTTTGCAATAATGCGAGTGCAGGTACATCGATGTCAATAGCTGTGATATGTCCATTACACATCTTTGCGAGCTCAATTGTTTGAATTCCAGATCCGCATCCAATGTCCAATATTGAAGGATTATCCATAGGTGGAAGCATCTTGAATGCAGTTCTCGCGAACTCAAGCAGATTGATTCGCACGCTGTCACGAATCTCCTGATGCGACATATCATTAGTCTCCTTATTTCAAGAATTCCTTATCTATCTCAAAGGCCTCTTCTGTTTCTAATTGTTTTTCTAGCTTTTGTTTTATTCTCATCTATGCTTTGTGAATTCAAAGAACTCTGAAAATTCTTGAACATAGTTTCCAAGAACTACAATGTGGTGATTTGCAAGAGACTCCTCTAGAAAATAATCGACTGGTTCATCCATTACTACTCTTATCTGGGTCCTACATCCCGTTTCGTTCACAAGGTTGTCGATGATTGTTCCACCAGCGACCCAATAATTACTCAGATCCTCTCCGAAAACTTTGACAATGGTGACTTCGGTCAAGGGCAACTTACCTCGAACTCCAACACTCAAACCTGTTTCAAAGTGATTTGTAATTTCATACTCCTCAGTAATTCCAGTAGGTATCGTGCAATGTGCAAAGACTGCTGTGTTAAGTTCCTCATCTACACTGGCAATATTCGCCATAAAGGAGGGTGTCCCAGTAATCAGCTTCGCCAATAGCATTGTGAATGTTGCTGGAATATCGCCTTCGCATCCTGCAACAAAATCCTTGATGTCATTGAGATATGAAAGGGAGTAGCAACCTGAAATACCTGTATCTTGAAGAAGAGTGAAACACTGCACTGAAACTGCATCAAGATTGGCTTTTTCCACGATAGCAGAAATCCTCTCAGCTACAATCCCTGCTTTAGCAATTTCATCATCACTGACGCTTTGACAATTTGCGTTTGATTGAAAGTTACTGACATGTTTTTTGAAATCTGCTCCAGTTTTAATAGGTAATTTCTCAGTCAGTTCTTTTATTGGTATCTTACTGATTTCCAAACCCCAGCGATCTTTCACCTTGACCGGGTCAACACCAGATGCAATGAGCCATGAAGAGGGTTCACCAATCACACCCAATTTGCATCTCTTCAAACGTTCTTCTATCTTTGTATATTTTGACCATCTACTAAGAAGCGCATGGAGTTGTGCTAAGGGTCTGTGCACAATCATTGCTTGAACTCCTTTCATTTCCAGATATGCTCGTATCTCCATTGAAGCAGGCAGTGAGTTACGTTCGTCATAGCTCAAAATGATGATTGGAGGATCCAATTTTGCTGACTTGAGAAACTTGGCAACATCATTCTCTGTCCCACCAGTTCCGATGAAAAGATAAACTGGCTCGCCAGAAGGAACATCCCTCAATCTTTCAACTATTCTGACTCCTTCCTGTTCTATCTCTTTCAGAACCTCATTATTGATTCCTTCAGGAGAAACAACTGAAAAGAAAGGGACAATATTAATGGTCATAATTAGTAAACTACATTCTAGTGCTTTATCACTTTGGGACTGGAACAAAGCAACCATATGGAATAGATAATTGACTTCCTGTCAAAATTACCAAGCAAAGATTTGCTTTCTCTCTGCTCCAGATGCTTACCTCCAAACACTTATTTCATTCTCACTCTGCCAAAGCTTTGTGAAACTATATGCTGGACATGATGACTAAAGTCATACAGGAAATTCCAGAGAAAGATGTGTCCTTTGCAGACATGCGACAAGAATCCCATGCGTCAACTCAAATCATGGTGGTTAATGGTGACCTCCGCAGATTCAGTGAAGCTACCAAAGGTGGTACTGTTGCAAGGGTTCTAGTTGGAGAATGTTGGGGCATGTCCTCAACTTCTGAATCACTATCATTAGACATTTGCAAAACTCTGCTTCATGATGCAACAAAGAGTGCAAAAGCAAATGCTCGCTTCTCTAGAAAACCCCTTGACTTTTCAGGTGTACAACCTATTGAACAGACACTCTGGCAGAAATGCAAGGTAGACCCTGCAGATGTATCAACTGAAGAGAAACTTGAATTTGTTATGGCTCTTGATAAATCTCTGCAAACTGATGACCGGATTGTCAATAGAAATTCAGTATACACTGACACAAAGAAAATATTCCATTTGGTTAATACGGCTGGTTCTAAGCTGGAGTGGGATGAGATTCGAACAAGAGCTGTTGTTCAACCAGTTGCACGTGAAGGCAATAAAATGCAGTTCAACTATGATATTCGTGGAGGAAAAACTGGTTATGAATTAGTGCAAGCAATAGACATTGAACCTTTTGGCGCAGATTGTGCTAAAGGAGCTCTTGAATTGCTATCTGCTGAAAAGCCTCCATCTGGAAAATTGACTGTGATTGCTGATGGTGATAATTCTGGTCTGATTGCCCACGAGGTCTGTGGTCATGCAAGCGAAGCAGATGAGGTCGTCAAGAAACGATCTTTTCTCACTGACATGGTAGGCGTCAAAGTAGGTACCGATCTTGTTACGATGGTTGATGATGGTACTTTGAAAGAGTATGCAGGTAGTTATCCTTTCGATTCTGAGGGAACCCCTTCATCTAGAACCGTAATCATGGAGAATGGTGTATTCAAGGGATACATGCATACTATTGAAACCGCTTCATTGATGGGTGTTTCACCCACAGGTAATGGTCGTGCTCAGGACTACAATAGACGTATATTTGCTAGAATGACAAACACCTTCTTTGATGTTGGAGATTGGAAGGATGAGGATATTATTGCTGACACAAAAGACGGTCTCTATGTCGTCAAATCATTGTCTGGAATGGAAGATGTTGTAGGCGGCGGAGTACAATGTTCAGCTCTCAAAGGATACATAATCAAAAATGGAGAACTCACCCAACTAGTACGTAGCATGACCCTTGCAGGAAAAGTGTTGGAGATTCTAAAAACTGTTGATGCAGTTGGAAATAAGCTCCAATTTTCAGGTGGTAGTTGTGGAAAGGGCGAGGAAGATTACATCCCTGTGACTTCTGGAGGTCCACATATGCGGATGGAAATGGTAGTTGGAGGTGGCTAATGTGAACATTGCTGATATTGCTGATAAGACTGTAGCACTTGCCGAGAAAAGTGGTGCAACTCAGGCCGAGGTCTATTCAATTCGTGTGAAGACTGCTAGCACCTACATTGATGATGACATTCCTAAGATAGGAGGTTCTCTTGTCGAGTTTGGAATTGGATTGAAGTATATTATTGGAAAGCAGATTGGTTTTACTAGTTCTACACTTGCTCAAGAAACTCCAGAAGATGTCGTTGAACGGGCCAAGTCTATTGCTCGTGTAAGCAATGAAGACCTCAAGTTTGTATCTCTTCCTGAACCCAAGAAGGTTTCTGGTTCTCCTGATAAATATCATGACAATGATACAGCAGCAGCTGACAGTACGATTTTGATGGAGAAAGCAATGGAAGTTGTCAAAGGTGTTTCTGCTGATAATGTTACAGTACCTAACGGCTCACTCCGTGTAAGTTCTGTGCAATATCATATCCGGAACTCATTAGGAATTGATGTAGGCTCAAAGGGAACTATTGCCTTTGGATTCTTCACAGCGAAATCGGAAGATGACTCCGGTGTGGGTGAAGGCGTACAGAGGTGTTGGTCGAGAGAATTATCCTCGATTGATTTCAGTAACATAGGAGAAGTTCTGAAGTCCCAAGCTCTCAGTGTTCTAAAAGCAAAACCCTTCAAAGAGAAATGGGATGATGCTGTAGGCGTTCTTGCTCCAAGTGAAGGAAGCCAAATGCTCTACGGCATAGTAGCATTTGCAGCTAATGGCGAAAACGTGAATAAGAGATCGAGTCCTTGGACTGACAAAGTTGGTGATGTTGTCGCAAGTGAGAATCTCTCAATAATTGATAATGGTCAATCTGAGAGAGGTCTTCTCAGTGCCGTTGTTGATGATGAGGGTGTTCCTACTCAGGAAACTCAGATTATTGAGAATGGTGTTCTCAAATCCTATCTTTTTGATAGCTATAATGCTAATCAGCTTGAACTATCCTCTACTGGAAATGGAATCCGTAGGATTGCTAGAGATTTAGCTGGGCGTTTTACTATTCCAGCAGCCTGCGCTGGAACGACCATGGAAGTAAAACCTGGAACAAAATCTGTGGATGATATAATTGGTGAAATCAAGAGAGGTGTCTATGTTGAGCACTTTGCATGGCCAATTGTTGATCCAATGTCTGGTACATTCTCAAATGAAATACGTAATGCACGAATCATTGAGAATGGTGAGTTGGGAAACCCGATTAGATACGCTCTGTGGGTTGGCAATCTATACGAGTCCTTGAAGGGGGCTGTTATGGTTGCTAATGATCCCGAGGTTCATGATAAACGTGTAATTCCAACTATTGCGTTTCCAAACACTGAAATTGTTGGTCAGTAATTTGTACAAGTGATGGAGAATTCACTCCATCACAAATTCTTCTTTCTACATCGTTAATTGTGAAACTTTAATTCGACAATTTCAGAAATCCTAAAAAGGGGTACCGGAGTTTGATTGTTCCTAGGTATTGCTGGAGAGATTCTAATTTGACGTTTGAAGAGGTTATGAAAACAGAACTGGCCGCAGTCAACATGGCATTAGAAGAGTTTTTTGGCACCCGAATTGAGAGAGCAAAGAAACTAAATCCAATACATATTCAGTATTATGCTGATCTCAAAGAATATTTGATGCGTGGTGGAAAACGTTTCCGACCAATAGCTATTGCGATTGCCTGTAAGGCTGTTGGTGGTGAAATCGACCCGAAGAGTCTCTACAGAACAGCTTGCTCTATTGAGATATTACACAATGCCTCACTTCTGCATGATGACCTTATCGATCATGATGAAACCCGACGGGGTGGACCAACATTTCATGCTCGTTATAGAGAATGGTACAAAGCTAGTATTTCACAGGATTCTGATAAAGCAAGTCATTTTGGTATGAGTGCTGCAATTCTTGGTGGAGATACACTCATCAACTTAGGTGCTTTGGCAATTACCGAATCAAATCTAGATCCCGATATTGGTATGTCATGTCTTCGATTTTATTTGAAAAGTTTCGAAGAGATTATTGAGGGTGTTATTCTAGAGATGAATATGGTCTTTGATTCAGAAACCAACTCTGAGGTTTACTTGGAGATGATTCGAATGAAAACTGCAGCACTTCTTGAAAAATCTCTATTGATGGGTGGAGCTATGGCAAGAGCTACGGAGTCTCAGATGAACTCTCTGAGCGAGTATGGCGTTAAGGTTGGTCAGGCATTCCAAATTCAAGATGATATTTTAGGTTCTTTTGGTGATGAAGCAGTAACTGGAAAGGCAGCTGATGGAGATATCAAAGAAGGAAAGAAGACTCTGCTTCTTCTTGAAGCTCTTAGACTATGTACTTCAGAACAAAAAGAAATACTGGAAAAATATCTGGGAGATGACAAGATAACACCCGATGAAGTTGATCAGGTTAGAAATGTATTCCGTGATTCTGGCGCACTTGAATCAACTCGTGTGAAGATGGTTCAGCTTCTTGGAGAAGGGCAGAAAGCTCTGGATAACACAAATCCTCCATTTAACGAAACTTACAAACAATTCATGTTGGATATGTCCAATTTCTTAGTGAAACGAGATCACTGAGGTGGATATATTCTCTGTCCTGATTCAATGACTCGCAAACTTCGGAGGATTACGTCCTCCCCTTTAGTATTGAGTACTTTCTCCATCTCGTCATATACTCTAGGTAAATGCTTTCGTACATAATTCAAAAATGTCTCTCTGGATTCGACCAGTGCGTGATGCAGTGATTCAACATGGTCTATTAGCGTTGGTTCACCAATTTTGCGTTTCACCTTAACTCGGCTTGGCATACTAATCTCAAGATAATTTAGAATAATTACTGCTAATGCTTTTGACTCACTTACAACTTTCTCACTTTGTGCATTCTTCAGAGTCGTCTTCCTTTTCCTTTCTGCTTTTGCTTTCTCGATCAAATCCTTGACTTCTTCGGGAGTTAGAACAATCTCCTCGAAAT
>JABCTV010000307.1 GCA_018238205.1 Candidatus Thorarchaeota archaeon | reverse complement strand
CAGCTTCATACCAAACGATGAATGAAAATCAGCTTCGAGATGTATTGCTGACTCACCTGAATACTCTCAATCGAGGATATGCAACTGGAGAAACATTCAGTGTGCGTGGAAAGACCGATATTTTCATACCTTTTGGTAACAATCATCCTTTCATAACCGAATGTAAAATCTGGAATGGTGCAAACAAATACCAAGATGCTATTTCTCAATTGTTCAAATATCTAAGAGTGAGAGATGAAGAAGGAGTCATCATCACTTTCTTCAAAGGAATAGAATTTTCCACATCTGTGGATAGAGCAATTGGGGCCATCATATCAGACAAATCATATGTTCAAGAGAGTTGGAATATCCAGCAAGCGAAATATTATGGAACTGCACTCCATAAGCATCCGCATGATTCAAAGAAACAAGTAAGATTGCATCATCTTTTTGTAGCATTGACTTAGATTTTTCTAATGGATTTGATGCATTGAGAAATGAAATGGATGAGATTTAGGCTTGTTGAGGAAGAGTTTCACTTATTTGCTCAAATCCTCAATGCATTACTGTCATGTCAGACGAGATAAGACAGCAACTGGGACAATACAAGACGGTTATTGAAAAATTGGTGGACCAGTATACAAGAGAGAAACAAGTCCTAACGAGTTCTCAGTCTCGAGCTAGTCGTGAATCAGCAAGCAATGGGATTGGATTACTTGTTGAAATCGCAACACAATCCAAGGAATTGAAAAAGCATGGAAAGAGGTGGAGCAAGGCTGCTATCGAGGACCAATATAAGAAGGACTTGAAAGAACACGAGGACCGATATCTACGCCTCTTAGGAAATCAGATTGCTCAGTTGAAATCTCTGTTATCCGATGTTTCTATTCTTCATATGAGCAATCCAACTTCAAATACTGAAGCGCTGCTACTAAGAATTGAGAAAGTGGATGAAAGATCCACTTTCAAAGGCAAAGCTAACAGACTACTTCAGATTCTATCAGGACTTCAATCAAAGAAGCTAATCCGAAACACGGAGCTTGAGGAATTAGCAAAGTCAAAGAAAAAGAAGCAGATTATTGTTGAACCTGGAACACCCTATTCGGCAAAGAGGGAAGTTGAGAGAGTACTAGAAGCTGTTAACAAACATGTGTATCTAATTGACACCTATATTGATGAGAAGACTCTAGATATCCTGCTTGCGGTTCCTAAGGGAGTTCAAATTCTAATCTTAACGCAAGGAAGGGAGGGATGGCCTAGCAGTAGGTTTCTACAGCACTGCAAGGATTTTGCATTTGAAAGACCTGGATTCGAAATTCGATTAGCAGATAGCAGATTGATTCATGACCGGTTTGTTTTGACCAATAGAGAATCATGCATGATAGGCTCTTCGTTGAAGGATTTTGGAAAGTCAATGAGCTCCATGACTCTCCTTGAGAAACAAGCTTCACAAAAGGCGCATGCTGAGTTTCACGCGATTTGGAAACAGTCTGCAAAATTGAAGTATTAGCAGGGAACTGGAAACAGCATTATGCAAATCTTCAGATTCACCTACATTAATTGATGTCTTTCAAAAATGGATTGAATCAGATGTTGGGTATGCCTTGCTAGACAACTTATCATGTGCGAGAAGAAAAGAAGATTTCCTTGAATCATTTGATTTTCCACAAATGAAACCCTAACTCCTGAAACGTTGTACTCGGCATCATAATCAGCTATTGCATTGTTATGCACCATGTTATTTCTTATCATTCTCAACGGAGTCCATTCATCATATGATGCCTGATCGATTAATCTATGCTTATTGCATTTCTCAATAATGATACTCAAGTTCAATCTCTTCTTTCTAATTAGGGCTTTAAGTGGACCTCGGTCTATTTTCCTGATTATCGTTTTTAATGAGAATTCGACACCTGATACAGCCGCTATGAAAGCCCATCTTGTGATTTCATTTGTTTTATCCCAGTTCTGCTTCTGGATTTTCTCCGCCTGCTCCTCACTAGCTCCAGTAATGGGTTTCATCCACACTTCTTTGTAAAAGCTTAGAAGCTCAATTGCAAGTGTTGCCGCATTCGCCATCATATGAAAGCAATTCTCATGAAATTCAAATCTATTATCAAAAAGATCTGCATTCTCTTTGCAGAAATTTCGCGTCATATACAAGGAATCAATGACTTCCAACATAATGTGAGAATAACACGCGTGTCACTGATTATTCTATCTTCTGGGAGGAATACTTCACCAAATGAGAAAATCGTCATGGCACGGGAAATTTCCGGACCTGAGTATCTGCCGTACAGGCAAGATAAGCAGATGTGAGCTGACGAATCACCAGGCAGAAGCCTTTTTCTCTAACCCGCTTCACCGAGTCATCTTGTCAGCATGTCCTTCAGAATTCCAGACCGATCAACCCAGCGTGACGAAGAATCCTCTGAACACTTTCGCGGGTTTCAGCTATCTGCCTCGCCCTTCGTTTCTGCTGCTCTTCAGTACGGGCGTGTTTCCTCGCCCAGATGGCGTTGTTCTGACCCGAAGGATGAATCAATTTGATCATTCTAGTCCTGACTGCGTCTGATGTGTTCTTGTCAACCCATGCCTGAGCATCTCTACCAAGCACAATGATGAACTGTGCCCCTTCTTTTACTGCCAGCTCCAGTTCCAGACCCAGCCATCTATGCGCACAGCGGCTCGCATTCGACCAGTTGAACCCAAACTCCTTGCTCCCCGTCACTGTGTAACACTTGTTGAAATGAGTCCAGTACGTGTCGTTGAAAATTAGTGCATAGAGTCGCTCCCAGTACTCTTCCGTGCAGGCTCCTTTCGCGA
>JABCTV010000011.1 GCA_018238205.1 Candidatus Thorarchaeota archaeon | reverse complement strand
AATCAAGCTCGCAAAATATTAGTCTAATAAGGATAGTGTTAAAGACAGACGGGGGAAAAAAACGAAAAAAGAAGGGAGGGGGAAGGAAGCCAGATGACTTCCTAACCCAGAGTCCGTTTCTTACCTCTCCCTCAACCGCGGATTCAATACTTGGTCCAATGTATGACCCACGAATGTGAATGAGAGTGAGAGCAAAGTGATCATTAGACCGGGGAATAATACCACCCACCAAGCTCCAGTACTGAATGCACCACCAGTTCGTGCGTCAGCAAGCATTCTTCCCCAGCTCGGATCTTCAGGGTCAGTAAGACCGAGGAATGAAAGACCTGCTTCGGAGAGGATAGCTCCAACGACACCCAATGTGATGTTAGCAAAGAGTATTGGTGTTACATTTGGTAGAATATGCCGGAACATAATGTACGTGTCTGAAGCCCCAATGGCTCTAGCTGACTCAACATAGGCCTTGTTCTTTTCTGCCAAGACCTGTGACCGAATCAGCCGCGACGTTCCGGTCCAACCTAATATCGCTATAACTATGATGATGTTTTGTATCGACGCTCCTAAGAACGCCGCCAAGACCATCATAAGCGGTAGTCCGGGAATAACAAGCAAGAAGTCAACAACTCTCATTAGAACTTCGTCAATCTTACCACCGAAGTAACCAGCCACCATTCCTACGATAACACCTACAGCAGTGGCTATTGAAGTTGCCAATATACCAATCATGATTGAAATTCTACTACCATAGATAAGCTGTGACCACGCATCAGCACCCCAATTGGTGGTGCCTAATAGTCCAAAGTATTCACCGTAAGCAATCATCTTCAGCTGTGTAACCTTGATTTCAACAGAACCACTGAAATCTTGCCAAGGATGTCCGCCGTCATGGCTTTCGAATCTGAAAGTTGGTGCAAGCCCAATACGAATTGTGAGTTCATCGGAAGGATCCTCTTGTTGAGTGCCATTCGTTGAGATCATGCCGTCGAAAATATCGATTATACTAAAGTAATTCAAGCTTACTGGTTTCTCTTGAACATAATCTCTATAATTGAGTTCTCTAGATTCATAAAGTCTTGTCCATTCTCCACTAGAGTCAATAATCCACAAATAGATTCGGAACATTAGGTTTCCAGATATAGATTCATTTGCAAAGTCACCTGTGAGTTCAGCCGCATATGAAAATGACATGTTCACGTCACTTGGTCTATTGTTCCATGGCCAAGTAACAATTTGATCAAAGTACACCATATCAGTATAGTCAGGCATAATATGGTCAGGATCAACACCTATGAAATCCAGCTGCGTACCCGGCGTATGCGACCATGTAAGATTCACATAACTTTCGTTATTCAAATCATCTATAGGTTGATGAAGCACACTAAACTCACCGCTAGTTCCATTTGTTCCCATGTTGGGTTCTTCATTTATGAAGGGATCATCTAGATAATCACCAGTTACAACACCACTTGAATCAAACACAGAGAGCCACGATGGCGCAAGGTATTCAGGAGCTACCTTAGCCTGTGGAGTGGGATCATGTGTTGCCAATTGTGGAGCAAATATGGCCATGCCAAAAAATATCGACATAATAAAAATACCAATCAAGCCAATCCTGTGCTTTCGATATTCCTTCCAGAAGCCGCTCAGGCTTATATACCAGTTACTATCTTTCCAACCTTTTTGGGATGTAGACAAATGTAATCCTCCGTAGTGGGACAAATACATTCCAATCAGCTATGAGTTTCTCATAACCAAATTGAAATGGACTGTCTTCTTATTCATTTGAATAAAGAGAAGCGCAAATTTTCCCCTAAAAAAGGAATTGGTTCGGGTAGGAAAATTAGTTCGGGTGGACATTTATTAATTTCTTGTGCTCAATTGATAATGTGAATCTATTCGGCATCATATGTTTCTTCGAAAGGATCTTCAATGACAGGTTCGTCAATATCAGATATTTCGTCTTCTGCAAACCGCTCGTCTCGGTCCTTAATCATCTGCTGAGTTCGACGATGAGCGGCCCAAAGATCAGCATAGACTGTGCCTACTAGAAACAAAACAAGTGCTCCTGTTAATGAGATGATAGCACCCCAGAACATGAGAATCTGGATGGAAGTCATTGCATAACCAATAACCATTAGCAATATAGGAACAAGCAACCATCGCTTCTGTGGTTTGGTTTTAGTTCGTGGGAAGGACCGTACTGACCTGCTTGGCATTGTAACACACACTGACAAGTGAATTGGGATTGCCTTTTATCTTTTCTAATCAAGCCAATTAGATTTTTCACTTGGAAAACGTTCAATATCATACTTCAAAATTGTGATTTTGTTCTTTATTCCAAATTGACTCAGCAGCAGGAGCATTAATAGTGGAAGCTCCTTTTCTCGGCTCGCTTCACAACATATTTAAGATAAACCAAAAGGACCGTACCTCAATGAAGGGTCAGGCACACACGCCGGACCCTGCGGGCCGCTATTGGCTCAATGGAGTGTACAATTCATGCCCCTGCTAGACATTAGAAACCTGCGCATGTACTATCAAACGCAGAAAGGTCTTGTGAAGGCAGTCGACAACGTATCCCTGACACTTGAACCCGGTGAGTCGGTTGGACTTGCAGGGGAGAGCGGGTGCGGCAAATCAAGTCTTGCATATTCAATTATGCAGCTACTTCCACCAGCCGCAAATATCGTCGGAGGAAACGTGTATTTTAAGGGTGAAGACTTAATTCGAAAGACTGCAAAAGAGATGAGGGATATTCGCTGGAAGAACGTTGCTATCGTCTTCCAAGGTGCTATGAACGCACTTAACCCCGTCTTCGAGATAGGAGAACAAATTGCTGAAGCCATTCTCATGCACGAAAACGTGACTGAAGAAGAGGCTCTAGATCGTTGTGCCAAGCTCTTTGAGATGGTCGGTCTAGACCCCAGTAGGATTCACAACTATCCACACGAGTTTTCAGGCGGTATGCGCCAGAGAGCTATGATTGCCATGGCTCTTGCATGTAATCCAGATCTTGTTATCGCCGATGAGCCCACAACAGCTCTAGACGTTACAATTCAGGCACAGATTCTGAAGCTTATGCAAAAGCTACAGAAAGACCTCGGTCTATCACTCATTCTGATCACACACGATTTGAGTGTAATTGCTGAAACCTGTGACAAGACGGCTATCATGTACGCAGGAAAAATTGTTGAACTGGCAGACGTCGTGTCAGTCTTCAAGGATCCGATACATCCCTATGCAACTGGCCTAGTAGGTGCGATTCCTAGCATGGTGAAAGCAGAGAAAAGGCAACTGACTTCAATCCCTGGTTCACCACCGGATTTGATTTCTCCACCACCAGGCTGTAGATTCCACCCCAGGTGTCCGTATGCAAAGGATATTTGTTCTAAGGAGGATCCTGTTTCTCAAGAGATTGAACCTGGAAGATTTGTTTCATGTCACTTTGCTGAGCAATTAAGAGGAGAAATTGATATAGACTTGGAGTGATTGATAATGACAATTGACGATTCAAGAATCCTAGAAGGTTCCGACGACATCAGAGATGGTGAAACTTTGATATCCATAAGGAACATGCGTAAGTGGTTCGCTGTTAATACAGGCTTCCTCTCATCAATGCTTTACAAACAGGAACTATTCGTGAAAGCTGTCGACGGTGTAACCTTTGACATCAAGAAGGGCGAAGTACTCGTACTCGCAGGTGAGTCAGGCTGTGGAAAAACCACGACCGGTAGATGCATCCTGCACTTAGAGGTTCCCACCGATGGTGAGGTTCTCTATGGTGGACAGGACTTGGCTACGCTTGACAGGAACGAGATTAAGGAACTGCGAAAACGCATGCAGATTACATTCCAAGATCCATACGAATCCCTTAATCCAAAACAGAGTATCTTTAGTATAGTACAAGAGCCACTCATGGTTCACAAGATACCCCTGTCACCAAGCCAGAGAAGACAGAGAGTCCTTGAGGCATTGGAAAGTGTCGCGATAACTCCGGCAGAGGATTTCATCGATAGGTATCCACACGAACTATCAGGAGGACAGAGACAGAGAATCTCAGTAGCACGTGCGCTAATTTTGCACCCAGAGTTCATGGTTGCAGACGAACCCGTGTCTATGTTGGATGTATCAATCCGTGCTGAGATTCTAAATCTTCTACTTAACCTGAGAGAAGAACTGGGACTCACTTATCTATTCATCACACACGACCTTGCTGTTGCTACATATATTGCCGATAGAATCGGTATCATGTATCTTGGAAAGATTGTGGAGATTGGACCAGCTCATGCTGTGGCGTTCGATGCAATGCATCCGTACACTCGTGCACTAATCTCAGCAGTACCATCAGGAGACCCAACCGTCAAACGGCGGGTTGAGTCACTAAAAGGTGAACCACCAAGCCCAATTAATGTCCCATCAGGTTGTAGGTTCCATCCTAGATGTCCTTACGCACAGGAAATCTGTGTCAGGGAAGTACCTGAGGAAAGAGACATGGGTGATGGACACATTGTAGCATGCCACTTTGCTGGCGAGCTTCCTGAAGTACAGCTCTAGTATCGAAAAATCACGGGTGCGACTTTTGGCACCCGTGTTCGCTTCCTTTTTCTGCTCTTGTGTAATGTTGTGATATGATGACTGAAGAAATGGATAGACCTCGTATCCTTCGAGCTATCAAGAAATGTCTTGATAATAGTGATGAGTTCTTCAAGAAGGCAATGGATGCGGTTGATGAAATTGGAAAAGGCTCGATGGGTGTTGGTATGACTCCTCTGATTGGTGGATATGGGATGAAAGACCCTAAGTCGAACTATCGTGGAGCCCTATTTGAGATTGATTCTGCAGAACGTGCGTTGAAACCTCTGACGATAAGATACAAGGATGGAAGAGTAAATGAGTCTCACTTCAAGTCTGAACGGGCTATGATTCTACTTCAGGATATAGAAGGAATGAACTATTCAATCCTGATTAGGAAGCTCATGGAGCAGAGCGGGCGAGAGTCAATTTGGTATAGCTTGAGAGATCAAAGAGCAAAAATCAAAGAGCTTCTTACGCTTATTGCAGATTTGTAATATACAAGCAGCTCTACTGAACTAGCAAAGATAATAACGCTACAGCCAGATTCTCGAATGTTGAGGATAAATCCAAGAGTGGTTCAATCTTATGAGTAGTTTGAATGGACATCGTAGTCTTCTCCAAGAACTTGAGAGGGTAGAAATTGTTCTAAACAGATTACTTGAGAAAATTTCGAATGTTAGCGATTTCCTAAGACCGCTAGAACACTCGCTGAGAGCTGAAGATTTCTCTTCTAGTGGATCTTATGTTCCAGGAACATCAAATGGGGTTGTTTGTGTACTCTCATCTTTAATCAAAGGAGACCCACTATCCAGTTCTATTGATTTAATTAAAGGGAGGGGATTGAAACTTCCAGCAATAATCAAAGGGTCAGATAGAAGTGAAACAAAATCCACATGTGATTCTATACTGAAGATTATTGAAGGTAAACCAGGAGGAACACCAATTGACTATGTCATCAATTTGAGATGGGCAAACTTACCCTCTATAATCAATGACACAAACGTGGTTGTGATTGGAAACAGGTATAATTATAGAAAAAAAGAAGCTTTGAAAAAACTCCACATTCGATTTAAAGAGTTAGATTTTCAGATTCTTGAAGATGTGGGACAATTCGGGGGCGGTCCTCTAACTTATCGATTAACTGGACTGGCTCGAAAACAGGGAAATATGACAGTATTAGAGGTCACACTCTCCCATCGTATGGCTGAAAATCATGATAGGGTTGCTGAAATTCTTGAATCATTAACAATCCTTTAGGTGATTATGATGAGTTCGACTAAAGATACAGAGGAGATGGATTTACCATTCCCACATGGTATCGAAGTTGAGCTTCAGGTTATTAGGAAAGATGGAACTTGGATTCGAGGAGAAAATATACTAGATGTATTCGACAAAATTGTTTCCAGCGCAAAAGGACTTCTTGATAAAAAAATACGTTCGTCATTAGTAGCCTCTGTAAAAGAAAAATATGGCCAGAGTGCTCAAACGGAAGAAGGCGAGAGAGGCTCGAGAATCGTAGCAACATATCGTGACCCTTCGGGTAACTCCAAAGAATATACCTTGTTAGGACACGACCCCAATGTAACAAGTCTTACTTGGATACTTGAGATAGCCACACCACCTTGTACAACATTGGAAGAGCTTGCGTGGTGGGTTCAAACATTAATTGCAATTTCATATGAATCACTGCCAAAAGATTCCAAAGCCATACTTGTTTCCACAGGTTTGAATCCAACGCAGGAATATCTCCGCAATTTGTCATTTGGTGAGCACCATCACATTTTGAGCCCTTCAATTGATGAGAAAACAAAGATTGCAGTCTACAATATGATTAGGAATTTCATTCCACACCTGATTGCACTTTCAGTAAACTCACCCTTCGAAAATAAGGCACCAAGTGATGAAATTATTATTGACGATGATGGAAGAGTGAGAGCACCAAGATGTAAGCGGTCAATCAGACTCTTCAGAAATACAACTCAAATGGGTCCGACTAATGAGTTTGAATTAATCCCCCATATTCAAGATTCAAACAAAGATGCTTTTGCAAAGCATGTGAATAGAAGTTATGCTCGTATGGTTGATATGTACCCATTCACCGATTATGGCACAATAGAACTTCGAGTGTTTGATACACAGCTGAGTATCCCTAGAAGAATGGGTCTCGCACTTATCCTGCAAGCATTGGCATTGAAAGCAAAGAGAATGACTGAGCGAGGCGAAACTGTTCCAGATATAGGTGCGAAGACTCTTGCTGCAAATAGAGCATCAGCTGTTTCAGCAGGTCTCTGGGGACCATTTCGTCCAAGCGATGGGAAAGATGAATACCACACAATCTACAATCGTCAAATAACTGATAATGGAGAGATTCATAGTTCAAGCAGAAACAGATTCCTTGGTGATGCGATTGTATCGATGTTCTATATGATACGAGATGAACTGGATGAGCTCAAAATTGTAGAGAATCCATTCATGCAAGCATTACTTGTTTCAGTATTCGGTAGTGACTTTTCTCCACCCCGGACTACTGGCGCAGATTTCCAACTTGATGTCTATGCAAAATCTGACTTCAATATGGTAGTACTGTTGAAACGACTTGCCGATGTCACAAGGGAGTGTAGTACAAACTGGCTCTATGATCCCATAGAAGGTACGCCGCATCTTCCCACTTGGCTATGCTGGTGGAAGGGTCTTGAACCAGAGATAGTCACTGATACAGATAGACCATTCGCGGGGCAAGATGTACAATTTTCAATTCTCATTCGAAATTCAACTGGTAGAAATATGGAGAATATGAGTGTTACATATTCAGTTGAAGATTCTGATAGAAGAGTGGTTGATAGTAATATCCTCACAATTCCCAGTATTGAAGCTGGTGAGATACATGTTTCCACAATTAGCTTCTCTACAAGAAAGGACATTTCAGCTTACAATATCATTGCAGAGGTAGGATTTGCTGGACGTCGTATCAATTTAGCAAGTACGATTAATATGTACTGGATGAAGGCATCGATAAGACCAGGAACTACTACACAATTTGCAGATGGAAAAACACCAGTTCTATTCAGGAGTGAAGTTGAAACAAACTACCCGATGAAGTCACTTGTTTCTTGTGAAATTAGCTTACTTGCTCCGGGCCTTGAGAAAATCTTAGCGAGTCTTACAGATAGTTTACATATTGAAGGTGGTGAAGTTACAGTATTAGAAAATACTCACTTCAGGTCACTTCTAATCCCACCAGATGCTGCGGAAGGTGTAGAAAGATGTATTCTACAAATGAAGATTCTGAACAAAGAAGGTTTCGAAATTGCAGAAGGCACATCTAAACCATTCTACGTTGGTTTTGTTCGTAGAGGTCCACAGGTAATCATAGAGTCTGAACTGAAAGATAACTATACTCCAGGAGATTATCTATCAGGTATCATTGTTGTCAGTGATAAGAACAAGGAAATTGAACGTTCAGCTCGATTAGTAGTTGAATACTGTGCAGATTCCGGTGAAGTCATTGAGATTTTAGAACTCTCGGCGGACGAATTTCTGGAGAAGGAAGTAAGCTTTCAATGGCGTATACACCAAATTGAAGCTGGAAGTCAATCATATAGAGTAGGCAAAATCAAAGCTCGTGTCATGAACAGAAGGAAAGAAATCACAGCTTCAGAATCGGATCGTTTCAGTATCGAGCACGTAACCACTAAAGTAAATCTTGATTCATTGAGGGTTCCTAAGCGATCTCATATTGGCGGAAAGATTTCGGGATGGTTAAGAATTAGGAGGAATACAGAACAAGGAGACCCAGCATTTCTGACAATGTCATTGATCTTTCCAGATGGAGAAGAGCATGTTGTGCTCAGACAAACAGTGAAACAAAGTAAGAATCTATCATTGGCATTCGGACCCATAACTATCCCTGCACCAAAATCTGCATCGGTTCCAAAATCGATCACACTTAGCGCTGTTCTAAGTTATGCAGGATTAGAAATGGACAAACGGTCTGCAGAAATCGATCTTGTTGGGGGGCCTTCGTCAGACATTGCAAAAATCAACTTTATCGGTCTACCAGGATTTGTTCTCCCAGATCAAGTGATTCAGGTTACTGCAGAGCTTGAGAGCAACTTGGACAAAACTGCAGCTTGTGAACTAACCATTGAGTTAGAATCTATCAGTGGGAATATTACTCTACTTGAGAGAGAACTTGAACTCGAAGTTGGAAAACCAAAAATGATTCCAGTTCCCTTGCGAGTTCCATTGGGAGCAGAAATGAGTACATCGCACCTAAAAGCAACACTGAGGTGTGGGAATCAGTCATGTGGATACAGTCAAAGGTTTAAGATCAAGGCAATTGAGAATCCCTTCTTCAAAGTTGGTTTCTCTATTCTAAATGAAGCAGGCGATGAAATTCCGGGTCTTGTTGCTAGATTGAGTCCAGTTGAAATTGTGACAAGAATTGAAAGTGTCAGAGAAGGAATGAAGAATCTAAAGCTGCATCTGAGAGTAATGTCCCGTCGTGATATCATAAAGGAGTTTGAAATTCCAATAAGTTCAGAGTGTGAGAATGTCCTCACTGTAAAGTGGTTAACACCACCTATCGATGTCGTCACAGGATATTTCGTTGAAGCAATGATTTCACAAGAGGACCGCTATCTTCCCACGCGTGCAATTGATGTCACAAGGAAACAATTCACTGTATACTAATTTCAATATATTCTATAGCTATAAAACATTTATAACCCTCTATATTCAAAATAGAGCCCTCATAAAGCCGATATTTTCATGAACGGGCAAATCGACCATTGTCGAACGAAACATCGCCCTAATGTCATTCGTCAAATGACGAACTACATATGAAAATTCTTATATTGGCGATAATTTGATGAACAATTATCATACCTAAGGCAAAGCTATAAATGTGATATTTTGGCCGCACAGTGTTAATCGGGCATCCATTAGGACCTGATATATGCTCATAGAACATTCGATGAGATTTACTACGATATGACCAAAGCTTGAAACTATTGAACAACTCTGGATGTGAAATGAATGTTTGAAATGCTTGCTCATCCGGCTGTGTCCGGATTATTGATGATGTCTATTATCGGAGGGTTAGCTTACAAGGCTCACTTTCTTGATATTTCCGGGTTAATAGCAGCCTTTGTTACAGGATTCACGATTTGGTATACCGGAGGACCTGCAGCTTTTGCAATTATTCTGTTCTTTTTCATAAGCGCGGGTGTTGCTACAAAATACAAGTACAAGGCAAAGGTGAAGAAGAATGTCGCTCAAGAAGGTAAAGGAAAACGATCTTGGGTGAATGTGTTTGGTAGCGGAATCATCCCTATGATCTTCTCAGTTGCTATGTATATTGCAGCTATGGTTCCAGACCTTGTTGCAGCAGGGTGGCCATTCTTCCTGTTTGGTGGTTATGTTGGATCTGTTGCTACCACTAGTGCAGATACCCTTGCAAGCGAGATAGGCGTCTTTAGCAAAAGTAAACCAAGACTCATCACGAATCTTCGTAGAAAAGTTCCAGGAGGTACTATTGGTGCAGTTTCTCTTCTTGGAGAAGGAGTTGCTATTGCAGCGGGACTCATCATTGGAGTAATTGCGCTTGGTTTTGCGGTACTCGCACCAACTTGGATTCCCGGATTAGTAACAGCAGAGAATGTTGTTGTTTCGGAATACGTACTATTTCTCATACCTCTATCGGTACTGGCAGCATTCATTGGATGCAATATAGATAGCCTGCTTGGAGCAGTCTTACAGAACAGATTTGTCTGTGAGATATGTGGGGCAGTTACAGACAAAGAATTCCATTGTGACTATGAAACCAAGTATGTTGGTGGTTTCAAGAGCTTCACAAATATGCATGTCAATCTTGGTTCTTCTGTATTGGGAGCAACTCTTGGAATTATATTAGGCGCAGGACTCTTTGTATGGATTCTTGGCGGTCTATTCTTCTGGATTGCGGCATCATCGAGTAATTAGATTCAGCCAACTTCACTTCTGGTTGTTCGGTCAGATTTAATTAGAGGAAATTCTACTCTGTGATATAACCCCTTCATGAGTTAATGAAGTTCATCTCGATGAGGCAAAAATATGACAAACAGCATTCAATCTAATACATTCTATTGGGCACTAACAGGAATTTTTGGAGCACTTCATCTAGTGATGACTATGGTTCCACTCTTTGTTCTTTCGGGAGGTTCGGGTTTCATATCGATGGGACTTGTTTCATCAATCGTAATTGGCTTTGTACTGGGACCGTTTTATGGAACAATAGCTGTTCTTCTGGGATCAGTATTGGGAGTTTTCATATTTAATATTGGAGGAATTCTCGGACCAATAATCCCAGTTATTGCCCCAGTTGCAGGAGCACTAATTGCAGGATGCTTGAAGATAGGACGGCCACGAATTGTCTTCGGAATCTATGTTCTTGGTCTCATTGCATTTCTTCTGAGCCCTATTGGGCTAACTGCAACTGTTTACATTTGGATGCACACTATCGCCGCAGTATTAGTTCTGCTCCTTATGTTCAAGAAATCATCTAATTGGCTCAATAGTAGGGTTGAATTCAAAAAAGACGATATAGAGGGGAATGTCCTTCCAGTTTTGTTAATGAGCTTCATTGCATTACTTGGTGATAGTCTAATAGGAGGAACTCTAGCTGCATACTGGTTTATCCATATTGTAGGTTTCAGTGTAGGTGATCTTTCAGCGTGGTATGTCGGAGCAACAATTCTTTACCCCCTTGAGCGAATTGCTGTAACAGTAGTAGTCACTGCGGTCATTATTGCATTGATGAGAGCTCTGAGGGGAACGCAGCTTAGTATACTTTTAGAAAATACTCCAAAATCCATGCGTCTGGATGAGTTACATGGAGACGAAGCTTCATAAACTCTCACACCAATAGTTTACGTAGTACAGAGTCCTTTGAGGGATTCTGTTCTGTATCTACACAAAATTATGTGTGTACAGGAGTAAACAGATATTGCAAATATTCGGTATTAATGATTTAATGTTGGGACTCGTTATAGTCCTAGGGTTTTTCCTCTTGATGTTTGTCGCAAGCGGGATAAAGATACTGAAGGAATGGGAGCGCGTTGCTATTCTTAGACTTGGTAAGTTTAAGGCAATAAAAGGGCCAGGTGTCATCTGGGTCACACCAATGCTCGATAAGGTAGCGATGAAGGTTTCATTACGGCTTTTGACGTATGCATTCAAAACTGAGAGGTCTCTAACTAAGGACAACGTTCCAATTGTTGTGGACGCGGTCATGTACTTCAGAGTAATCGATGTTGAGAAAGCAATCCTTAGTGTTGAAAGATATACTGTAGCAGTAGAACTTGCTGCTCAAACATCATTGAGAGAAACTATTGGTAAGGCATCACTTGATGAGCTTCTTTCAGAGAGGGATATTATTGCACAGCATCTTCAGGAACTCATCGACGAGAAAACAGAGCACTGGGGTGTTAAAGTCACTAGCGTCGAAATACGCGATGTCGTCATTCCATCAGCTCTTCAGGATGCAATGAGCAGAGAGGCTCAAGCGGACCGAGAAGGTAGAGCAAGAGTCATTCTAGCTCAGGCAGAACTCGCGGCTGCTGAAAACATGCTCAAAGCAGCTCAAAAGTATGAAGAGTCGAGTGTCGGAGTTGTTCTAAGAACATGGAACATCATGCAGGAGATTTCAAACAATGCCAACCTTATCATCATGGTACCTGCAAATATACCAGAAGTAGGTACTACTGCAGGTATTGCTGCAGCTATGTCTGCAGGAACTGGTGGAATGAAGGTTCCAAAGAAGCAGTGAGAATAAAGAACAGAAATGAAACGAGGTTAATTAAATGGATGCATGGATTAAGATCTTTGTTGTAATGATTATGTTCACAGCTCTGAGCATGGTCATGACCTATCTCCTAGTTGACCCACTCGTAGGTCTGATTTTGCTAGGAGTTATCTTGACCCTACTAGTCATCACTCTGGAACCAGCCACAGGTAAGGCTATGGCACAAGTAACAGTCCCATTGGTCGTGATACTCTTCGTTATGGAGATTTATCTAACCAGTCTGCGAACAGCTGTTGTGTTCGACACATGGATGATACTTGTCATTGGCTTCATATTGTATATCATGTTCACGATATTCACAGGAGGCAGTAGTTTCATGGAAGGAAGCTTCATTGATGCTAAGGTGTCATTGAAGCTATTCCCAATTTATGGTATAGCTATTTACCTATCGATTCTAATTGATCCTTCTAACCAACTAACAGTGTACATTATGGCTGGCACAGTTATGGGAATGATGGGACTCTATTTCGTATTCCTGAGAGATTACGATAAGTGGCCAGCATTCTCACAATTCAAGTACTCCGACATTCAAGCCATTAGTGATATCAATCCGAAAGGTAAGGTGAAGACCGGAGCAGAGATTTGGTGGGCGAAGACATCTGGACCGCCTATCAAGTCTGGTGAGAAAGTAGTGATTCTTAGCATCACAGGTATGACCATGATAGTGGCTAAACCTGAGGATGTTATAATTGGTCAAGACCACTAAAGCAAGAGAGGGGCAGCGGTTATCCGGTGCCCAACTCGATTTATTTTTTCTTAGCACTCAGTAATCCGTAAAGTAAGGATAGTCCAAAAAGAAATCCGATTATCGTCGTGACTCCCCATTCGACTTGAAATATTTCTGGTAGAATTACGGATTCCCTGGGATACATTGGAAACAAAAGGTACGCGATCATGTTCCATGCAAAGTGAAATGCAATTGGAACCCAGAGCTTTCTCCCAGACCAGTAATAACTGAGCGAAAGAACTACACCACCAAGAAACATGTTGAAGATGAAAATCATAAGGACATGTAGTGGAATACCAGGAGTAGCCCACCAGCTGAAATGTAAGAACGAGAAGAATACTGAGCTTATCAGGATAGCTCGAGTCTTACCTGCTAACCCTTCAAGACGTGGAAGAATGTATCCCCGGTGAGCAAGCTCCTCGAAAAGTGCTGTTGGGACAGTAATGATTATCTCCGACATGATAAGGTCGCCAGTTATTTGTTCAAATGGACGAAGTTGACCACCAAACAGGAATGCAGCGGCAATAACTACAACAATCGCAGCTATCCCTGCAATAGCACCGATGACAATGTGTGGAACTGAATCGTCATCAAAATCGATACCCAATTTACCAAGTGTAGTTCCATCCCACCGTGCAAAAACATCGACAATTACATACATGAGGATGAATGTCGCGAAGAAGGTCAGAGTCCCTACGAGATAGTACATATCACCAGTGAATAACCTAGTCAGAAGTGGAGACATCTCCACAATTAGTAACATCAATGCCATGAAAAGAATGATTTTCAAAATGTCAAACTCTTTTTCCTCATCCACATCAATCACCTACAATATTGGCGCGTCATCACACCTAAAACTTATGTGGTCACTCATTGACAAATGGTTCATCCGAGAATAGTGTATATGTAGTGAGAAGGGATATAAGCAGGCACCTATATTCGACAATTGAAAGTCAAATAGGTAAGCTGGTTTCATATCCAGCTACTTGATGGATTACGCGTAAGGTCCATGGAGGAGTAGTATTGTCCAAAACCAGAAGATTGTTGCTGGAATTTGATACAGATGAAGTTGGACGTTTAGCACGAGAAAAACCCAGTGAAAAGAAAGCTTTGATTAAAGCATTCACTGATTCGTCTGATATTGTCAGAGAGAGAGCTCTCATTGCTGCAATTGATGTTGTAGATCCAACCATTGTCGAAGATATCATTAAAGTCATGGAAGATTCTACTACCGATGTTAGAATTGCTGCAGCTCAAGCACTTTCGTTCTATCATCAACCTAGGACTGTTCCCGATATGTTGCGTGGATTGAAGGATACAAGTCCATGGGTAGGATCTCATTGTGCCGCAGGACTTTCCAAGATATTGAAAGGACCGATATATGCTAGATTATCCGAAGAATCTGTTGATAAGATGCTCAACGATTTTCCAGATATGGATGAAGAAGAGATCAACAAATTTCTAGAGTCCATTGAAATGAAACCAGAATCTATAACCAGATTCGAGAACTGGCGTATGAAAAAGTTTGATCTTGAAATTGATGTCACTTCAATAATTGAAGAACTTGAAGGAACACCAATTCTTCTTACTGGTGATCCCTCTGAGGTTGCTGATGCAATACCAGTAGGTGGACTTTCTGAAGATGTGGAAACAATACTCAGCGAGCTTCCAGATGAAATCTTAGCAACACTTCCACCAGAGGATTTGAAGCGCCTTACTCCTAAGTCAGCAAGAGAACTAGTTCAGAAATTGAAAGTGTCACTTCCAACTAAAGAAAAGAAAAAGAAGAAGAAAGCTGTCAAGGTTCGAAAGGTTACAAAGGTCAAGAAGAAGAAGAAAGGACCAACGAGAAAATCGCTCATCAAAAAACTCCCTCCAGAGGTAAGAGAATCTGTATCAGATGAAACTCTTTCAAGTCTGAGTGTCGAGGAATTACAAGCTCTTCTTGCATCATCAGCACCGGATGCAGAAGAAATTGTAGAAGCTGAAGAACCTGAACCAGTCGTGGAACATGACGACCCAAGAATGGCGGAATTTATAGAAAAATATGGAAAAGAGAAAGCCGATCTCCTAATCACAATTCCAGAAGCTATGCTGGAAGGAATACCAGATGAACAGATCAAGGAGATGGACTTGGAAACCTTAGATGGTCTCAAACAAGCATTGGAACCTAGATAAAGGTAATATTACTCAGATCCCCGAATTACAACCGCAAACTCACCAGCAAGCTTGCCATACCATTCTAGTAGGTCTCGAATGTTGTCAACGTGTCGATAACTTCCATTTCCATAATGTGCAATTGCAAGCATCAATTCCTCATCGATTTCACTTCTTTCACCAAGACCTATACTATAGATTACAAGCCTTGAACGATCAGGAAACCTTTCTTTGAGAATCTTCAGCGGCGGCGGTCCTGATGTTGTCATTCCATCAGTTAGCATGATAAGCATCGTAGGTTTCTCAGGGTCTCCAAATTCATCCATGATATCACTTGCCCTAGCGAGAGCAGACCCCATATCTGTGAGGGTACCACCTTCCTCAACTTTGTCAACTACATGGGTACTTATGATTTGTAGACCCAGTGATTTCTCCCGTCCTGTGCATTCAACATAAGGTTGGACTTCACCGGTTTCAGAGTTAAGAAAGGTCATCTCACTAACTTCTTTTTCGAAGGTGATCACACCAACTTTCTCTCCATAACCACGTCCAACTTTTTCAGCAAGATAGAGAAGTACTGCCATTGCAGCAGCTTCAGCTCTACTTACATTCTTACCTTCTTCAAAACGATTCAGAAATGCTTGAACTTCAGGACTATCGCCTGCTAGGTCTTTCAATCCTTCACGAGCATGAGCAATATCTTGAACTGGTACATCAGTGGTCTTCATAGAACCACTTGTATCGATACAAAGAACTGCATTGAAGGGGGTAGCAATACCTACAGTCTTGAACTGATAACCAGTTCTTTCTCTCAGAGCTTCAAAAGCGAGCTTTGCAAAGCTCTTACCTGACAAAGTTGGTTTAGTATTGAGTATCTCAACTTTAGTGTCAAGTTCAGGCCAGTTGAATGACATTCCAGGGTAAACAAGACGTCCACCGATGATGTCCTCAAGAGACTTCACTTTCTCAGCAGCTCTCGTGACAAGATCATCAGTATTAGCATCTTCAGTAAGTGGTTTTATACCGAATTCTACGTATTCTAATGCAACCATGTCTTGTTCGTAAAGAGTGACATCCACCAAATCACCTTCCATTAGGAGTGACGCTTCAAGAACGAGTGTATCAACAACAATCTTGTCTTCTTGAATATCCTTACTTTTTCGGATCTCTGCGGCACCCCAGAAACTGCTCTGGGCATCTTCGAAAACTAATATTGACCCAATATCTGCATCTAATGATTCTGCAGTCTTTGGGTGTAGATGGGCATATCCTCTAAGGTCTCCACCATCTACAATCTCTAGTTCCAGTTTCTTGGTGATAGCTTTTGCCTCCTATAGTCAGGTATACACTCACTCTAATTTCTAATGTTATAAAGAATATTAGGTTCACGCTAAGCGAGTAGAGATAATACCTTCTTAGTTAAATCGTCTGATGATTTCAAAGTTGTAGAGTGATCAGATAAGGACCTTATCAATACGGGATTAAAACTCTGAGAGGCATTTTCAACAGTATCTATCCTTGCCATTCCCTTGGTACTCAGAAGTGAACAACTTACTGAATCGCCCACAGTTCTTCTTACCCAAACATGAATCTCTTTGTCAAGAACACGGCTTCGAAGGCACATAACATAGGAGTCAAGATATACACCATTGAAACCACCATCAGAGAGTTTCACTGGTTCTGGCCAAGTTCCAGCAGGAGGAAGCATTAGATCTAGAGAAGAGAGGTCCCATTTATCACCACTAAAAAGATTGAGTAAAGAGTTCTCAAGATCAATCTGTTTTGTCCCTCCGATATCACGACTAACATACTCGACTGGGGACATCTGCACACCAGCTGATGTTGAAAAGGGTCGCTGAATAAGAGATAATGAATTCCCTCCAAGAATTCGTTGCGCGTCAGCAAGAGTCCCTGGAAAATCACGTGAAAGCAAGAAGAGTATGATGTCTGCTGCTTGTACTGATAGAAAACTGAAATCAGTGCCAAAGAGTATCTTCTCGGACCATGAAAAATCAGCTTGACTTAATCGCTCAAATGCAGTTTCAAATAAGACAGGAACATCGAGATCATGTAATGTAGACGTTTCTGCAAAGATTGCGGGGTCTTTAAGTACTTCATAAAGACGAGGATCTCCAGGCGACATTCCACAATGAGCTAGGATTACTCTTAGTCCGCTCATTGCAGTTCCGCACTCTGGGTCATTTCTAATCGAGTCAACTAAATTCTTGATTTTCAAGACTGTTGTAATATTTCGCGTATCGAAAATGACAGGGATGCCTAGTTCTCCAGCTCGTTTGACGATGTCTTTGGTCATCACCCCTTCAATCGAATCAACAAAAAGTTGTGCAAGCGGATGAAGCTTAAGACCACGTAAACCAAGTTCTTGAACACTTCTTTCAAGTTCATTTACAGCAAGACCCTTTTCTCTACTTTCATCTGTGGGATCGACACGAGCAAATCCGATGAGTCGTGTTGAATGAGGTGCGCGTGTTGTCCAACCTGCTATCTTATCATTTGAAACTTTGAATGTGGGTTCTTTAGGATTCTTAGATTTTGCATAGTCATCAGTGTAAGGAAAGACTACAGTTTTGTCAACCAGCCAGCCATGATTCAATCTTGTCCAGCTCTTGCGACTATTGAAGCATCTTGAAGCAAGATCGGGACCTTCCACCCTGACAGGTTCAAAGAGCAGGGAATCTTCATCTAATTTCTGTTTTGCAAGCTTCTTCATTTCAAACCAAAGACTTGCGTAGAAATCATAAGCACCGGATGGAGTATTTCGATGACTCTTCTCTTTTCCCATATGATGATGGGCATCTACGATATATATCCTAAATTCATCGCCTTTTCTAATACCTCTTTCAGCTATATCCGTGACAGCTCTCACAATGAGCATAGGTTTTCGAGTCCTCCTGATTTGTTCGTATTAGATGAGTGATAAATTATTGCGTTATAGTGTCAAAGTTTCAAGCACTGCTGTCGGCACTATGCATATATCAGCTTCTGCAACAATCTGATAACAGTGGATGCTGTGAGCCATGTTAGTTGTTGAAGACATCGAAGCAAATGAGATTCACCATTTCATGATAATTGATGCATCTTTGCAACTTGGAATAGTGCGTGCAGGAACTTACATTCAGACCTTTGATCCTGACAGAGTGTTTTCCTATTACAATATGGTTGAGAATCAGCTTCATGATTTTGCGTCTCACTATTCTGGAGCATTCAAATTTCTCCCTAGAAGGGCATATGATTATCTAAAGAAGCCACGACTGCTTAGCGAATTTACTCACGGAGCATCAGAGCTTTCTCAATCTAGTTGGTTAGCAGATTTCCTAGTAGTAAACCCTCTAATTGGATTCGGCGATACAACTCTACCCGCTCCTCAACAGGATGCAAATGTTGATTCGGTATATAGATGGGCTACAATGCCACCTAATAGTCCAAGACTGTATCATCTTCAAGATATGCGACTCGATAGAAGAACTCCTGCAGGATGGGGATGCATACTCCATGCATCAGATTTAGCCCAATCAATAAAAGGACCAAATCGTACTGATATTCTAAAATGTGTCAAAACTGGAAGCCCGATATTCATTGAACTAGAGTCACCAGACGACTTAGACCCATTATTAGAATGGATTATTCTCTTGAAAGATGCAGGATTGAAGCCTCCAAAATTAGTATTGAAGGCACGAAGCCAGAAAGATTGGGGAAAGGATATCACTCGACTACTTGATATCCCAAATAGTAAACTGCTCACAGCGGGAGCTACTATATCATCACTTTCCACAGTAATCAGGTATTTGAAAAAAGAGCAGGGTGATGAACTCTGGTCAAAACGTCTTATGTTTGCATCCTCATACCCAGAAACGCAGCTTGGAGATAGTTTATCAGAAATTCTTAGCTATTTTCTAAGCAGAAACCTAGCAGCTAGCCCTGAAGAAGTTCAGCGAATCATTGGAGGAAATATGCTAGATTTACTACCTCCAAGACCACCCTTTCTAGTTTACACCGAGAATAAGAAATCCGTAATGGCGGAACAAAATCTTGGGAAAGCAGCCTTGAATGAACTTGTTAGAATACTACAGTTGCTTGATGCACGAAATGTACTGAGAATTATGTCTGTCGATCATATGATTGAAGATGATGGTGGAACAGTAAATCTAGATAGTGCTGTTCTAACGGTGGCTGAGCCAAATAGTGAGAAGGCAATCAGTCTCTCAATTGTAATGGAGAAGAATGGTGCAGTAATGATATCCGGTTGGAAGAAAGCTTTCACCGATAGTCTGAAGAAGAGAGATGGGATGATGCTCCAAACACTTGTTAGAGCTAATGCCAAACTTGATGGTCCAATCTTTGGTTCACCAGCACACCTCGTAAGATTTGATGAGGCACTTCTCAAATGTCTTGAAGTGGAAGAACCACGCCCAATCATGTCAGCACTTCATTTTGGAGTGGAGATTGCAAAGACCGAAAAGGGAGTTTTTCTCATGTCATCAACCGACATGGAAGCCCTGGATGTCCTTGCAGATGATTATGTCCTTGCATTGGAAACAAGGACAGGACAGTGGTGTGCTGGACAAGTAAAAGAACATTCAAGGTGTACAGAAAGATCGATTGTAGTATCTGAAATAGATGCATCAATCGTAGGTTTTCACAATTCATCCGTAGTTAACATTGTGAAGATAGAAAGTGAGATACCTGATATCAATAAGATTGTCCTTTCATATAGACCTATGAAACCCTCATCCAATATGGAGTTAGTCTCATCGATGCATCTACACGAACGAGAGATTTTGGATAGTGTGCAGGGAAGGTACGTGGGAGTTGGCTCAAAACTACAAGCTGGTTCTGAAATTCAACCATTAACACTGAACATTGGATATACTGAGCCAAATCTCAAATCAGGGCAAATAGGGAAAATATCAGGAGATGAAATGATTCTCAGACCCTGCCAAGCTTTTCGTGAACTGAACGTTGTGATATGCATTTCTAAAGGGAAAAATATGAGCAAGAAAGACATTCCCTTGAAGACCCTTCGTGCATCAATAAGAGAATTGGAAGAACTATCTAAGATTGTGCCAGAAGTAGGAAAATTCTTGAATAGTCTGGATAAGAATCCCTCGCGAGCAGAAATCGCAGCTCTTTCTGCACTTCTAGTTGTTAATACATTAGCTCACAATCGTACTGAAGGCAGATTTGGACTTGTCACTTTTGCAGAATCTCCAGAAAAATTCTCAGTTCAGCATGGATCCGAAGTCAGACCATATGTTGAGTTCCTTGGAGACCTGCAATCTGAAGAAGTGCTTGTTTCGCTAATCTTCTCAATACTTGATAGTGTTAGAGAAACAGGTGGACATGAAGAGATGGTTGGTGCGTATAGATCCATTGCGGAATATCTGGAAGACTTTGGACCAGCAAGACCAACGCTTCTGCTCGTTTTCTCAGGGAATATTGGAAAGTATGGAGAAGAACATCTTCCATTTATCCAAGCAATTAAGGAGAATGAACGATATCAAATAGAGTTCTTTGCATTCGATAAGGAAAAGAACCAGAAGGGAGCCTTACGAATACTCAAAGGAATTAAAGCAAGGGTACTGCCAATAGAGTCATTTTCTTCACAATTATTCATTGGACATCTTCTCGATGTCATTGATAATCTTGTTCCGATGAGCACTATCTCTCAGTCCGACGCTTGAATCGTAGCGTTTCAATTTCTGTCACTCTGGAGTCTAATTGATCAATCTTTACTTCGATTTTATCAATTAGTTCTCTGAGTACAGACATCTTAGACACGATTCCTTGAATTTCATCAGGGCTTAGTGAAGAGCTCATAGAGTCCGAGGACGATACATTGTCAATTTGTTTTTCCATTTGCCGCAAGCGTACAGAAACATCTTCAATTATTTTCATTTCATTCGTAATACTGCGCATTTCTTCATTGGCATTTTCAGAAGATTCACTCATCGATTGAAACTTCGTATCTTTAGTGATCTTAGTTATACGTTTCTCAAGTACGTCAAGATAAGAAAGTAATGGAGAGAGTCTATTGATTAGTTCTGTTAAGCGTGTTCGAACAATGGAAATCGATTGATTATCAAGAGTTTCAGTATCGGACACTCTTTTTTGGATTTGATCTTCTTTCTTCTTGGGTTTTCCAATCACTACTTTGGGACCTTTTGGCTCATCTTCAGTCACAGCGCTTGAAGTGTACCACAGAGGTAGAGTAAACTTTCTCAATACTCGTTCTATATCAGATTCCTCTACAATTGCAAATGTTGCTATATTCTGTGGACCATCCCAGAAGCATAGTACAATTTGAGAAGGCAGCGCAAATATTATTGTTGCAATTGCATTCTTTGTCTTCTTGAATATATCAAGTCCCAGCAACCATCGCGAAAATAATAGAATGGTTACTGAAATCTCGTGTGGGTGCCCATATTTAGCTAAGACTGCGTCGGATTTCAAATCAGTCTTGAGGAGTTTCTGAATCCACCCAGCTGTCTTTTGTTTTCCAGAGGGGAATGAGAGTGAGAGAAGATGGTGCACGTCGCCATCAGCAGCAGCACTAAGAAGCTCCTCGACATAGTCCAAATTAGAATCATTATCAAATACTGCTTCGGATTTTTCTGATAAGAATCGGGAGATCGTATTGATTAATTCAGGTGTTTGAATAAGATCAGACCTGAATCCTATAGCTTCGATTGAATTATTTTTCGAAGATTTTAGAATTGTAATGAGTTTTGGTATATTCATTCCTTGCTCTCCAAGAATAAACAATCCGAGGCTAACTTGATGCTCATACTCCCATGCTAAGCGCGTAAATCTATCAATTGGAATAACAAGGGTTTCTTGGTTTTTCTTGTCCTGTAAGTTGCCAGGAAGTCCCTTGCTTAGTAATCCCTGCTCAACCCAACCAGTTGTTAATATTCCATCAGGCAATTTAGAAATGATATATGCTGAAACTTGTTTACTATGATACATAGCCTGCAATCTAGTTTCAATATCATTAGACATTCGTTCATAAACCTCCGCTGGATAGGTCTATGAGAATATCAAAGATACCGCTAATTTCCTCGGTATCGGTCACTTCCATTGCTTTACCTTGACTCGCCTCAGCAATAGCTATCATTACATCATGATTAGATTTTTCCCCAAGGGTGAAACATAGGATTCTTGGACCATTGCTTGTTGTTTTGTTCTTAACAAGCTTGACAGGATTAGGTCCTGAAGTATGAACACCGCTTGAGAAGAATAAAATGATTGTCTGGAGAGAATTTGATTTAGCAAGTTCTATTGCACTCTCGATTCCAGTTTCCAGTGCAACTCCTGGATTTGATGGTCGACCTAGATGATCAGAAATCGAACGCTCAACCCATTTAGTGAATGCGACAAAGAGAGAGGGTGAATCAATACTAGATACCTCTGTAGGATCACCAGTTTCCGGGTCGAATAATGTAAAATGTTGAATTTCATCTGAATATGCAAATCCATGAAATTGTGCAGTGGAACCATAATCTGAGTAATTTTCTGAAATCAGTTCAATGGCTTTGAGCGCAGCAGTGTATCGAGGAATATGACCCTCACTCCTATTCCGTACATCTGAGATTTGTGCTGCTGCTCCTACCTCAACAATGCAGACCATATTGAAAGGAGATAAAAATTCAACAGGGTCAAGATGTATTTTCTCCAGACTATCCCAAGCAATTCTAACTGCTTGACTAGAAGTATCCATTGGATTAAGTGATTTAACGGTGAATATGATTCCAAGTCTATCAATTTGAAAGGATTGACCCTCTTGTAGTATTAATCCATCAAAATCATCATGTAAATCATTAACTCGTTGTGAAATTGCATCTGCGATTGTACGATTATCGAGGTTTCTTGTAGATGTTATTGCTAATCTAATTTCAGAACATGTTGGAATAATGGAACTGAATTCTTCAAGTAGAACTTCGGATTCACTTTTGCAGGACAACCAACTGAATATTCGTTGATCCAGAATGATCAGATTTGGGGGTACGGTTGCAGATGTTCGAATGTCGGCTAGCAATGTCTTCCCGTGATATGAAATCTGATAGACACCTTCTTTGAGTGGAACTTCATCCTCTGACACAAAACATAGTCCTTTCTGATTACGCCCCTGTGTTGCTTTCAGATTCACAAAAAGCCCTCCATCAATACACTCGAGTATTGTAAAGTTCTGTAGCTACGGATTTGGACCCATAGAACACTTCTACGCGTAGAGTTGCTTTTCCCTTAACATCAGTCATTGGAACAAGTTTGAGCTCTAGCATCTTATCAGATTTCGGAGAAAGATCATGTCGTTCATTAGTTACCTCTGAAACCCCTTCAGAAGTTACTAGAGAGGCGATGACTCTTACACTAACTATAGTAGCACTAGGATTTTTCACTCGTATCGAGTAATTGAAAGCCTTACCAGCCACAATATTATTTGGCACCTCACCCAATTCAACATTCAGGCCCATATTATCAGATGTGAGAGGTCTCCCTTTGGGCCAGCGAACAATACGACCCAACTCTAACAGTCTGGACAGACATGTCTTTAGCTCGCGAACTTCCAGGGCTAGGTTCGAAGCCGCCTCACCCATATCAAAGATGCCATCATGATTTTCATAATAGGCCAAGACTTTTCGGTCAGCTTCAATCAAATCACTAACTCCTTCCAGAATCTGAAGGATTGCTTGAGGAAGTTCATGAGCTTCCAGCAGGGAGTAATACTTTCCTCCATCAACTGAGTCTGCTATCATTCGAAAGGATACTTCAACGAGAGGATTACATCCACACACAAAGATGAACATTGTACTACCAAAATCTTTTCTAAACTGTTGAACTTGGTCAATCGGGTCATGTCCTTCTGGACATCCATCTGGAAAATAATCATCTCCAATAGAATTATACTTCTTTCCATGAGGTGGTGCATCTCCAACCAACAGCATCACCTTGTACGAATCTTTCTCCCAGGATAATCTCGTACGTGCATCAAACAGGCCATCTGCAACAGCTTCAGGGGTATCGCCCCCTTCAGAAGGACGCAGTTCAGAAATTAACTTCTTCACCCGCTTAATCCGATCTGTGAAATCAAAGACTTTAGTGACATAGGACCTATCTTGAGGTGGATGATCACGGTAGGAAACAACTCCAAATCGAATCTCAAGATCTTCAGTTCGTGAGGTGATGTGGTTAACAATTTCGGAAAGACTATCTTTGACAGCTCGTATATCATCTTTCATTGAACCTGTCGTATCTACGACAAATGCTACATCCATTCTTGTTAGTGGCAGTCATATCCGCTCCAATTCATTCTATCTTCTTAGACCAATTAAGCCTTTGCCGCTGACCTAAGCGTAGAACATTTTAAGGCTCATGTTTCAAGAAGATGGTATGCCAGATTTGAGTGATACAGATCTTCATCTAAACTTTGAATTCGAAGAAAATCTAGTTCTAGAAGGATTCCTCAATAGAATCCATGCACCACTCATTGTTGAGGAGATAAAGTCTTTACTTCCCATTAAGGGGAGAACTGCTCTGATGCGTACAGAGATGCAAATCACCTTAGGTATTTCAAAGGGATATGCAAAACCAACGAATGATGTAAAGAAAGGTGATATATCCTACATGCCTCTCGGGGATACTCTTTGTATTTATCTAGAAGACTTGCGAACGTATAGCAAAGTAAACATACTTGGGAAAATCACATCTTCAGAAACAGACCTTGCTTTACTGAAAGATGTAAGGAGAGGAAGTATGGTTCATATCAAGGTAAGAAGCTGAAACTTAAAGTCGTTGCAAATTCTTGAGTAGATCTTCATGCTCATCAATTTCAATCTCAGAAGGGTCCACAACTATACCAGATTCATTTGTGATAATAAGCACTTCAATTCCATCATGCTTCACACGTTTAATACCGCTACTTGAGAGTGCTCTTACTCTCAGTTGGGTTGTGTTAAACTCGGATTTGTTCACCATCGCTACTGCTTGGACATCATGTCGGAGTTTGGATCTAGTAATCCTAAGATGTTCCTTCAATTCTGCAACTTGAACTTGAAAGTTCTTGCGCCCATCACTCTCTTCCACAAGTTGTATTCGAAGCTCATCATGCACATTCTTTGCAATAAAATCCTTGGATTTATCTATCCATGTTATAGTCGTGCCATCAAATTTCCTGCTTGTTTCAACATGACCTAAAGCTTTCAATACAGCAATAACATCATAGACTCGCCGTTTGGGGGTTTCTAACTTCTCAGCCAAAAGATCACTCTTAATCCCATCTTCTCCACACTCTTGGAGAATCTTTACTGACTCCTGAGCCAGGTCAACAAGTTTCAACTCTGCACCCCACTGAATATCCGGCGATGGCTCCTCTTAGCCAACTTCCTTCATACTGATTGCATCATATATTTAGGTCTTTGTATTGCTCTCAGCTATATTGCGATTTTCCGACGAGCTTGACGGAAGATACACACTACGATTTTTAGAAAGCATATCTCGTATTAATGAATTCTAGTAAAAACACTCCACTTATTCATAGATAGTACCGTTTTCCATTCGAAAAATCGGAATCAAAACCACAAAAATCTCCAGAGAATAGGAACAAAATTGCATTATTGACGGAACCAACAATTTCTTAACAAGCCCTAGATGTCAGCAGACTCAGGAACCCACACTTCGCAAGGAGTGGATTTGATTATGAGTAAAAAGAAAGTCATTATCATGGGAGCAGCCGGAAGAGACTTCCAAAACTTCAATGTCTACTTTCGAGACAATGAAGATTACGAGGTTGTTGCCTTTACTGCCGAGCAAATCCCTGGAATCGGAGATCGTATGTATCCACCCGAACTTTCAGGTCCTCTTTACCCAAAGGGTATCCAAATATATCCTGAAGAGAAGTTGCCCGAACTTATCGAAAAATTCGATGTAGAGCAGTGCATTCTTGCATACTCTGACTTACCCTATGAAACGGTTGGTCACAAAATTGCTTGGGTGAATCAGCTTGGTCCGGATATTCGTTTGATGGGTCCAAAGAACACTTCAATCAAGAGTAAGAAACCAGTTATTGCAATCTGCGCAGTCCGAACTGGATGTGGTAAGAGTCAGACTTCAAGGCGTGTTAATCAGATTCTTGTTGACATGGGAATTAAACCTGTGAATATCAGACATCCCATGCCATATGATCCTGATCTAACATCACAGATTGCTCAGAGATACGCAACTCTTGAAGATTTGGACAAGTACAGATGTACAATCGAGGAACGAGAAGAATACGAGCCTATGATCAATATGGGCGTTATTCTCTATGCTGGTGTTGATTACGGTAAAATCCTTGAACAGGCAGAACAAGAAGCTGACCTGATTACATGGGACGGAGGTAACAATGACTTCTCGTTCTACAAGCCAGACCTTCTTATCACCATTGTCGATCCTCACAGACCAGGGCATGAAATATCATACTATCCTGGTGAAACAAATCTCAGAATGGCAGATGTTGTAATAATCAACAAGGTTGCAACAGCAGATTATGAGGATATCGAAGAGGTCAGAGATAATATCATGGACGTGAATCCAAACGCAATCATCATTGATGCAGCATCACCCCTCGGCGTTGAAGATATGGCTTCGATTAGAGGAAAGCGGGTCCTAGTTGTAGAGGATGGTCCAACTGTAACTCATGGAGACATGCCTTACGGAGCCGGATTAATCGCAGCAAGGAAGGCTGGTGCAATTATTATCGACCCACGCCCCTTCGCGGTTGGAAGCATCAAAGATACATTCGAGAAGTATTACCATCTGGAAAACGTACTCCCAGCAATGGGCTACGGTAAGAAACAGATGGAAGAACTTCAGAAGACAATCAACAAATCGGATGCGGATGCTATTGTCATTGGGACACCAATAGACTTGAAGTCTGTTATCAAGATCAATAAACCAAGTGTCAGAGTCAAATACGACCTCCAAGAGATTGGAAAACCAGATCTTGACGATGTTCTAACCGAGTTTGTGAAGAAACACAAACTCAAGTAGAATAACCAGGGGGAGTGGTTTCCCCCAAGTTTCTTCTTTTAATTTCTACAACACATACTCTGGAAGACCAGATTCCTCAGTTCGAGACATCAAATCGCGATAAAGCACTGCAATGAAAATTGGAAATAGGGCACTGAACAAAAGGGAGGTTATACAGACTTCAATGACAATTGTGTATGGATTGAGAGATAACACTGCAGCTATTCCTAGACCAAGAAGACCCAATAGGGCTGTTACAATACCCATGAGGAATATAGCTCCTAGAACATGCAACACATTTCCACTGGTTATTTTCCAAGATTTCCTCAGCGCATCAATGGCAGAGAGATTAGTGTCCACCACAATAGCTGCTGCTGGATATAACCTCGTGGATATATAGAGCACAAATATCCCACCCACTAACAAGAGTATGCTACCCATCATCATTAGCTGAATCGCTTCTGGAGTAATGATAGGATTGTACGGGTCAGAAATGTCAAAACCTTCCAATGACCTAGTCATCAAAGATATACTGGGAAACAATACAATTGAAACGATAAACGTCATCACCAATTGGACAGTCACAATTCTAGCAACTTTTCCAAATGAATGTGAGAAACTCATTCCAATATCCGCCTCCTGTCCGGCATAGTCATCAAGAGCAAATTTGATTGCCGCTCCTATCAGTACAGCACCGATGACGACTGCTATGACTGCAAATATAATTGAAATGGCAATCCGTGTCGTATCTGGAAATGAGGTTAGTGTGAAAATACTGAATACATAGCTTATGGGGTCTGTTTCCAAGACTCCGATGATTCCAAACAACGTGGAAAGCACTACAAATGAAATCAGAGTGAGAGCAACATTCACAAGACCAACTATGAAGACGTATTGAACAAATTTACTAGTCCACAAGCCAATAGTTTTCGATACAAGCCCAAACGCACTGAGAGAATAATCATCAACAGGTGGCTGAGATGGATCATGTCCCAGCTCGTCTTCAAAAGCCAATTGTCCGCCTCCGTATACCAATATACTTCCAGCACTTTGTTATATTTTTTTTGCTCAACACGGTATTCTATCTGAGTTTGTAAAGAAGCATAATCTCAAGTAAAATTCAGTGGTGCTCGGGGGTCATCCTCGAGCCTCTCATTATTTTCTGTTAACATGCAAATACCGAAGGATTATTGACATCGCTTAAGGATAAGTGAAGTGTGTAGTGTTGATGGTGAAACAATTATGTCAGATAGCAAGCTTCCACTAGGAATTTTTATTCTTGCAATACTTCAAGGGCTTCAGGCCATTGGACTTCTAATAATAGGAGCTCTCTGGTTATTGCTCCCAATTCTAGGACTATTCGTTGTGATACCTTATGGTATCGCAGGGCTCTTTGGTCTGTTCATCGCTTTTGGTCTGTTTACATTGCAACACTATGCGTGGAAGTGGTCATTCATCCTCAATATCATTGGTTTCATACTCTATCTATTCGCTGTCAATTGGATTGGAGTTATCTTATCAGCTATTATTGTAGTCTATCTTAATTTGCCTCACATAAAGAAAAGATTCGAATAAGAAAAAACTTGAACCGGGCTCGAAAGCCCGGTACTTGCTTAAAGAATCATGCAGGTTTTGGTCTACTATCAATGATATCCATGAATTTTATTCCGCCAGCTTTCTCAACAAGCTCTTCAAAACCGATGATGAAAACTTTAGGAGTTACTTCAGTGCTTTTCTTTGTCAACTGTTGGAGTTGAGTGATAAGGGATGAATGATCTGCCTTTAATGGTCCCCGAGGAGCTACATAGATGTTGAGCACATCCATGCTATATGGATCTGACATGTCCTCTTTGGCCACCTCAATCTGAAGTTCCTCAACCTGTGCAACATCTAGCAAATCAGTGCGGAGTGCGGTAAGATTTACTGTAGCACCCTTGATTTTCTTCTCAGCCAACCCCATAATCTCGAGTTGTGCTTCTGCATCATTAGTACGGCCAACATCCCAGAAGAATGGACCATCTAATCCACATACAGGACACTTACCCCGTTCCTGGTGTGATGCTACATCTCCGAGTAAGAATCCTTCAAACACGGTTCCAGTGCTATCCAAGTGGAATAGACACATGTGACCGGGTTCATCATCTCCAACGAAGTTGTACGTTCCATCATCATTGAATGATATTAACTCAAAAGATAACATGAGCGGAGACACATTATGGTAAGGTCCATGATGCTTACATTGGACTGCAAAGGAAACCTTACTCTCAGAGGATGCATATCCACCTACTGCAAGGACTTCTTTTGCACCCTTCTCTTCAAGGGTTTCGACTATATCATTGACAACAGGATCATATATTTTCTCACCAGCAAGAAGTGTGATTATTTTCTCAGGAGCTTCATAGTCTTTAGATTCCTTCATTGCTCGAAAGAAACGATTTCTGAGGAAGCTAGGCATTCCAGTGAATCCATTAGCCTTGAAAGAATTAGCAATTTCAACAAGTTTGTTACTTGGAATTGCACCTCCGCCACTTGTAGCAATGTAAAACTTTGACATCTCTCGAAGACCTAGATTTACAGCATGCCAGCCTAAATGCGGTGCGTAGGGAAACAGGTTCATACTGTTCATTTCCCAGCCCTTTTGAATCCAAGGATCAACAGGGAGTTGGCCGGCTTTAACACAATTCTTTGCTAATAGTTCCCAATCATAACGAGTCAGGAATACTGGTGAAGGAAGTCCTGACGCCCTACCTGAACTTAGCCAGAATTGTAATGGAGCGAATTGATGTTTTGCACGTTCTGCAAGTCGGGCCGTTGCAGCTTTCTTTCCAATTCCAAGTTTGACTTTTGCACCATTATTTCTAATGAACTTGGCCATTTCAGTATGACCTGATTCTTTCGAGTACTTCATAAGATTGCCAATTGACTCAGAAGGTTGTCGGGGAGCTCCATCTACTTCAGAGGGATTTATGACGAACTTCGGAATGTTCTCTTTGTAGTCAATCTTCTTCACAAGCGGAATGTTATACTTTGCCCAGTCTTCTATACATGTGATATTGAATGGGTCAATATTGTTGTCTTTGAATAGACGTCGATAGTATGCATGATTAGGCCAGACTTGATATCGAATGAAAGCCCGGAACTTCTTATCTTGCATCTCTTTTATTTCTCGGTGATTTGTCCGCTTGAGTTCTTGGAATGTGAATGTTGTTTTAACCATTAGACAGCCTCTCCAATGATATGACGTTAACATGATATCTGAAAAATCCAACATAATAGTGTTGCGAACTCATTATGAGGAAATACACGACCTTAAAATGACAGAGTAGAAACCCATAATAGTTCAAATCATAAAGAACAATCAGCTCAGATTGACTGGTTACGGAGTGTATCAATTTTGTCAGAAATCGACGATAAACTACAGAGAGGCATTATAGAACTAGACAAGGGTAATGAAAAGAAAGCGTTCAGCTACTTCAAAGAAGTCTTTGAAGATAGACAAGAGCAACTTCTGAAAAAAGTCCAAGATAATCCAAAGTCTCCAACTCTCATGTTGGATGCGCTTTATATGATACACGCGCTAGTCTGGTTAAGAGTTGCAGAAGCAGGCAAGGACAAGAAGCATAGCGTGGAACTTTATGGAAAAGCCGTTGGTACAGTTGAAGCTGCGAGATCTGCTCTAGGTCCCTTAGTCACAGGATTAGCACAATGGGCCAAGGAGAAGAATATCACCCAAGTTCGCAACAAAGCATTGGGTCTCCTAGCCGCAACGAAAGACCTTGAAGATATGGCAAAGAAAGCACTTGAAGCAAGTCGCAAGATGGGATAAAGAAGTCACCTGTCATTCATATGACGTGACCACTTTTCAGCTGAAAATCTCTCTTCCATGATGTCCAATTCAGACAACACACTAGATTCCAAATCAATATTGTAATGATTGGCCAGTTGAGTAAATAGATTGAACACTTGAGCGAATTCTCTATGAAGCTCATCCTTGTTTGGTGCTTCATGACCCAGACCTACTACTTTGTATCCCTCATCGACTGTGATATGTCGAGATATTTCTCCAAGCTCTTCTATAAGATGCGCGAACACCAATGATGCAGGAAATTTATCCCATCCACGAGCTTTGTCAAAGGAATCTAGTTTTTCTTGAATTTCCTTCAGATGCATCTAGATCATCCTCTTCATAATTTGCAGTACTTGAGCACGGGCTTGATCAAGTGCTGCATCTGGTGGATTCTCCAAAGGACCTAGCTCTGTCGTTTCAGGTAACGGTTCTCCACCAAGAAACATTGCCTCACTTACTATATTCATCATTTCAACGGGAGGAAGAACTGCACAGGCTAGCTTGGTGTCAGTTTTTACGTTAGGTAAATTCGTTACAATTTTCCATATACGCGAACCATCAGTGCATCGACATTCTGTGAGATTCTTTGATTCAGGCACAGATTGTATTTGACTGATTTCTACAGCAAGTAAATCAACTGCGCGACCAGGTTCATCATCATAGCTCTTCAATTTACGTTGAAAATCAGCTATTATCCTGAATGAGTAGTAGATTTCTGCAAGAGTAAGGACATCCTTTGTGGTTGTAGCCTTATACCCAGTAGATTTTATCGCATCATCAACAGTCGTTCTAAAGCCTGCAAGGCTTGATACAATCTTTTTTGTAGCCTCAAGATCAGCAACTTGATCAGATGGAAGATATGAGTATTTTACTTCATAAATTAGACTGCCAGCTTGCTGTAGAATTTCACCGAGTTTTGAATACTCTATGTGGAATTTCATTTTTCGATTATTGACTATTTCATTCAACCTACGAATAGCATCTTCTAAAATAATGACTCTAGCATCCTTTGCAGTATCCAAAGAATTCACCAATATGGTAAAGTTTGCCCTCTTGATAAACTTCACCAATCTAATAGGAGGCCACACGAAGTTCTATAAAGACACGCGCGGTATTCGATTATATTAGAACAGAGGGAAATGCACCTTGATTCAAGCTGTCTACATATTAATCGCGGATAGCGGTTTGTGCGTACTCGATCGCAAGTACGGAGAAGCAGATATGGACCCAAATCTGATTAGTGGATTCCTAACTGCATTGATTCAATTTGGACGCGAACTGAGTGATGGTAACCGAGTACACGTAATTGATTTTGGAGCATTCGACATTTGTTTATCACTGAGAGACAATGTGATTGTTGCAGCAACTGTTGACAAAGTCGATGATGGGAATGCTGCAATGGCAGTCCTCTCTGAAGTTAACAACTCATTTACAAATGATTATGGAAATATGCTTGCAGAGTGGGATGGTAATCTAGAACCATTCGAAACATTCTATCAGAAGTTGGATGATATCACAAAGAATGGTCATGCTTCTGAAACCAAGATTGTAGTACCTGTGTTGAAGGGCAAGGTTTCCCAAATGGCTGTAAGACTTGGTCAAATGACCCAAGAAACCTATGATGTAGCTAAAATGTGCGAAGGTAAGCTTACAACACCAGACATTGCAGACCAGTTAGGTCAACACTTGAAAGAGGTTCGGAAATCACTCAATACTCTTGAGGATATGAAAATCCTCGAATGGAAAGAAATTGGTTAATTTCAAACCTTATACCAATTCTACACGTTTTCAGATTAGCTGATACTATAATTGAGCAAGTATCATGCTAAGAGCCCTGTCCCCATTCATTACCCGTTGCTATCAAGATTAAACTAATGACAATCAGTCCAGGAGCAATGATACCCGGTATTGTTATAGAATTATTGAAGAAAAGCTCGCCCATCTGATATCGAAGCGAATGGATAACTCGACCTGCAAATAGGATAAAGAATCCTGAACCCAAGAGGAAGTTTGATCTTCGTAGTTTTCCACCAGATTGCCACGCCAGATACCAGAATAGTAGAGGTATAAATAATGCATAAATGGCTCCCGCACCACCAGAGAGAAGTATCCTGGTTGTAACATCAAGAGGAACAAAGCCAAGAATAAAGGCGATAGCCACGGGTGGAACAGCAAAAGCAATCTCTGCCCATCGTTTTCCAAATATCATGAATCCCGCTGTTGCAGAGAGTGTTGCAAGAGCAATCCATTGGAAAAATGAACCTGCCATCAACCAGAAATCAGAAACTACAAGATATGGATCAATATCTACGAAACCTAGTAGACTTTGAGGATCAGCATAGAAATCACCAATAAAGTAGAAAACACGACCAAAAGCCAATAAGAGGAAGAATATTGCCATCGCGAACTGGAACGGATTTTTCGTTTTTCGCCATCTAAAGAACAGCAAGAAAATAAAGATGTAGAAATAATATCCTACAACAAGAAACCAGAGTCCTGCGTGCACTTCCCTTATGATCATATCGACAGTTTGAATCATGTTAACGTTTCCATCCTAATCCTTCTGAATAAAATTACAATGCGCGCCTGCAAATAAAGATATTCCGCGGCACTTCTTACGGACTATACGCCCAAACAATCCCTATATTTAGTCCGGATGAGGATAATATGGTATCAGATGACGTCACGACTTACATGGAAACTAGTTAATGATGATTCGAGCATTGACGAGTTCATTGACATACGACGAATCGTAGGAAACCAGGTAATCAGAGCATATCTTCTCGACGAAATCATGGAAACTCGTAGAGTGGAAAAGATTCAAGGTAAACTACGTGGACCAAAGAACGAATTCAAAGACTTTGCAAAATTCCTGATTATCAAAATGAAGAATGGAGATTCAGAAATAAAAATTCTTGTAGAAGCAGGAGTTTATGAGAATCTGAGAATAGTTGGAACAGACTCTGAACAAGTTACGAAAAAGACTCGTGATGAAGTTATTAGAATCTTCACGGATGCACTTGAAAATCCAGATCTCAACGATACCAAATTAATCCTAAGCAATGATTCAGATGTCAGATGAAATTTGTAATGAGGATACAAGAATGTTTGAAAGATATGCCAAATGTCCAGTCTGCACTAAAAGAACCGTACTAAGGGTTCCTCCCGATGTCATTAAGAAAGCAAAACGTTTTCCGTTTACTGTAAAGGTTAAGCATGACGACCATTATTTTTACATCAATTTGGATAGTCAAGCTTGGATCACTGATATTTTACATCCCGATCTAGTTGAATAATTAATTCATCCGATATACATGTCAGAAGGACTCTCTCCTCCATCCTCGGTACTCTCTGATTTCCGTGCAATTTCTTTTCTTGCCCACTCAATGAATTCAATGACTTTAGAAATTTGGGGAGTCATTATTTCAAGGTCAACATTGATTCCAACCAAATCTACTATTTTCTCAAGAATTGCCTTAGCTGCACGATAGTCTGCTTTAATCACACCAAGAGTTTCACCGAGAATACAAGCACTTTCCATATTGTACATGGAAGAAGCCCATGCAGGAATCACACCATTAGCACCAACAATTACTCCTTCTTCTGTAATTACAGATTGCGCAGAATTTGAAATCCTCGCTAACAATTCCTCAGAACTCGCAGATACGTAAACACGTGGATCTCCAGGATAAGACATGAAATACTGTTCGTAGTCCTGTTCGTATGCAGCAAGAGAATACATAACGGTAACTCCTAACTTTTCAAATTCCTTTGCTACAAAATCAGCGTATTCATACACACCTGTACTACTTGAAGGTTGAAAATCAGCAGTAAGAAAAAGGAGATCGTGAGGTTCATCAGGTGCAGCTCGATACACGTGGACTGTAGTCTTCGGAATAGAAGAAATTCCGTGTTTCACAAGTACTCGAGGTGGAAAATCCTTGCTGAAAAAATCCATCATATGTTCTGCACGTAGTATTTGAGATAAGGTTTCAATGGCAATCTTTCCAACATTAGCAATACCAGGAAGAGCAATAATCGCAACAGGGGATTTGAGAAACTCTGAACTCACTTCCATAAACCTACGTGCATACATGATTAAGCATTATATGAATAACCATTTGGCCCTATCGGTTAAAGACGATAGAACCGCTTTGTATTTTCGGTGGTTGTTTCAGCGATTAAATCGATAGGTTGATCCAGTACTTGACTGAGAGATTCACATCCATATCGAATATTAGCGGGTTCATTACGACCCTGTGTAGGAGATAGATAGGGACCATCAGTTTCCAGTAATATTTGATTGAGTGGAAGTATTTCCGCGGACCTAACCCGATTCTTGTACTTTGAGAAATTCGCAGGTAGTGTGATATACCACCCATTTTCTGCAACACGTTTAGCTACTTCAGGCGACCCATCAAAACAGTGCATTAGAACATCACCAGAGAATTGAGCTTCAAGCATCTCAGTAGCCCGTTCTTCTGCTTTTCGAGAGTGTATAACTATTGGTAGGTCTAGTTCTGTTGCAAGTTGAATGAACATTGAAAAGATTGGTTCTTGAGCAGCTCGTGCATGTGGATCTTTCACCCAATGATAATCAAGACCAACTTCACCGACGGCTACAATATCTGCAGAATATTTTCGTGTTAGAGTAATTATCTGTTCAGCCTCATCCTTGGTTACTTGAGATGCAGAACAACCTGCTGTGTGGAAGATGAAGTCCTTATGTTTTTTTACTATACCAAGTGTTCTTCTGAATGATGCAGGATTTATAGAGCATGTTACCATTCCTACAAGACCAGCATCTCGAGCCCTCTGAATGACTCTCTCTCTATCATTCTTGAAGTGCTTCATGTCAATGTGAGTATGTGCGTCAAACATCTGCATGGTGGTATGCTCCACATATTACATCTACACGAGACTCCTTTAATTATCGATTGTTGTGGACTTCCATCGGGACCAACTATGTCAGATGATGTCAACGTACGATTACGGGATAAGACAATGCAAATTGTGTCTTTAAACCAGAAGATGGAAGCATTGCAAGCTCAACTTGGTGTTGATCATCTCAGAATTACATGGCAAATACCTGTTGAGGATCAGAACCACGATCAGCATCTCAACCATCGTAAAGCCTTTTCGTGTCTTTCTCGCTCTTGTCTTTTTCATCTGTATTCAAACTCCTAAAATAACGGTTCAACCATTCTCAAAACCACGCCTGTCAACGAAAATTACCTGCTCACCGCACAAGCTTCCGACGCAGGTCAAAATTGTCCTGCTGAAATCCTCACGATAGGCAATATCGTAGCATAAGCTAT
>JABCTV010000306.1 GCA_018238205.1 Candidatus Thorarchaeota archaeon | reverse complement strand
AAATCTTCTTTCCTCAAATTTAACTCGTCTGGAACATTGTTATGGAATAAGACAAATGAACTTCCATTAATGCCAGGTGGTGCTGAGTTAGAAATGCAAACTGATGGAATGTATAGTTGGGGAGGCTTTGTAGAGAAACGTAATTTCAATTGTGAGCCTGTTTGGAATATTAGTCAATCCGCGCTTGCGGTCAATTTTGATAATAGTGGAAATATCTACATTGCCAGCTATGGTTATGGTGCAGGAGCACACTCAGAGGAATGGCAGGTTATGATTAGCAAATGGAATTCCAACGGAATTGAATTATGGCAGACAAATTACACTATTCCTCTACCAGATGGGCGTTCTTGGATTTTCCAATGTAGATCAATTGATGTAGCGCCAGATGGGAGTGTACTAGCAATTCTGCATGGTTGGCAACTCATTTACGATTACCATATGGTAAAATTCGATTCGGATGGAAATCATCTCTGGGACAAGATAATTGGCGATGATCATTGGCCAATGTCTGGACAACTAGAACCGAAACTAAGCATTAGTGATAATGGACTGGCATATGTTGGTTTCAATCGTTTAGGAAACTATGGTGTAGAGGTTGCAGTTTCAGCATTTGTAATAGGACCAAACACTTTGGATTCAGAATTTCCAACAACCATGATAATTGTAGGAATCTCATTAGCTGCTCTTGCTGTTGTTGCAGCTGTAATCTACATTCGAAAGTATAGATGAAAAGGGTGGAGTGATGGTGGCTGGCCATCACTCCGATGTGGTTCTAACAACAGACCCTACCTAATCCAGTAGAGTCTCCGAGCTTAATTCAATACTGAGTTCAGCTTCTTCAGCTGGTGATTTCTCAGAATTGTTATCTGTGTCATCCATCTCGACGACTGGTTTCTCAAGAGATAATGCGTGTCTAATAACCAGAACACCTGAGAGTGACACTACTGAGCAAATGAGAAGTGTAGCGGGGAATCCGATAATTGGTATTAGCCATCCAAATATCGCAATCTGTGGGGTTGCAAGTATTATTAGAATGGTTGGTTGTAAGGAATAGATAGAGTTGCGATTTCTGCTAGGAATGGCATCAATCAGAACTCTCTGAGTGAGAACCTCAGCAAATCCTCCAAAGAACATGGTCACTGTGAAGATAATGAAGAGTAAGACGATAGGAATCACATGTTGAACAGGTAATTCAATCATGACAATATTTGTGAATGGCAACAGTAAAGTTACCATCTCAGTTGCATTTGCGACAGGAGGAAAGACAAACATCATCAAAGCTAGCATGATGAAGAAAACAAACCCGCAGGCTTGTAAAAGTCTGAATCTGGGAATCCATTTTTTTGGTTCGAATTTCTGTGACCAGATCCCCGATCGTTCATTAGCTGCAACTCCAGGAATGAACGCAATCGTACGATATGATGCAACTGCAACATCTGTGATCAAGTAGCTGTAATAGAGTGGGAAGAGTATCAGTTGTCCCCAGACAGAAATCGCACTTGTTACAAGCATGGAACCAACTACAAGATATTTCACATAAGGAGTACGCCAGAGATAGTCTACACCTTCCTTGAGCAGTGATGTATATTCACTCATCGAGGGGCGTTTTTCTCTAAGAGCTTCAACTTCAGGGAAATCTTTGAGGTATCGCAATACTAAGAATGCAAAAAATACTGCACCAACAGCTTCAAGCTGAAATACAAAGGGTCTCTGAAAGACAGCCGCAAGAATGCTACCAGGAATCAAAGCGGCGGTTGCTGCAATCTGTCCTATCATCCCCATACGACCCATGAACATTCCGTACTGCTTTCGATCCTTATCATTTGGCATGGCAACTTTGTAATTATTGTCGAACCAAGCTCCCCAGGCCCCACTGATCTGTGACTGAGCCACACCTTGAAGGGCGTATACGGCAACAAGATAGAGGAATGGAGTTGCTGAGGTTACCAAGGATACCATGAAGAAAACAACACCGTAGAGAAGGTTCCCGATTGCAATGACCCAGCGTTGTCCAATGGCATCTCCAAGTGCTCCACTTGGATAGTCTAGAAGTGCCTGTGTAACCATCTGTATGGCGACGAGAATTCCTAAGAGACCTAGACCGTCAATAAAACCTCCAGTTCCACCAAGCGCTTCAGCTACGAAAATTGTGTAAAACGTACTGCTGAGTGTGAAAATGACACTTGCTGTAGGCATAAGGATCATCAAGATTTTACCGAGGCGAATCGCCTTTTCATCAACCTCAGCAAAGCCCATGAAGCTGGAAGTTCTGCTCAATATTGATAGATCTCCTGTGAAACAATATCCAGACAGAGTATCCTTACTATATAATGGAAAGCCACTAGAAAGGGACACTTGTAGAGGTCGCAAAATGTTACTACTTTCTTAATAGCGTTAAGTTCGGAGTAACCAATATTTGTTTAGTATCTAAACACTCCTTCTAAGAACATCAAAACACTATATGTGTTTAGTATCTATACAGTCTATGTGTTTAGTATCTATACTCAAAACGAATAATTATGTACAGTAAGGAACAATATCTAATGTTTATCCATGATTGAAATCATCTTATCTAGAAATTCCGAAACAACCTGTTTATCCGATTCAGATAAGGATTTGATGTATCGCATATATTTTCGTTCGAGAGATTTCTTACTCTTATTGAGAAGTGTCATTAATAGATCACCTTTTTCTGTGAACTGGACACGTAATTCGTTCTTCTTCTCAGGATACATTTCTTTGCTGATGATCCCCTTTTTCTGTAGCCGTGAAAGGGTCTGAGATATAGCCCCTTTAGTGAGACCCATCTTAGCAGCGATGG
>JABCTV010000305.1 GCA_018238205.1 Candidatus Thorarchaeota archaeon | reverse complement strand
CGGGGTGAAAGGGAATACTTAGACTCAGATGTCTGTGTCATCATAGATGCATCTCTACTGCGCAGATTCCTGAGTGCAAACACCAAGGCATTACGTCTTTGGAATTTGGCGGTATTTGAGAAGCTCATAAAGAATGATGACCAAAGGATGGGTCTGTGGGATTCAAGTGTGAAGGCCGATGAAATCGGACTACTAACTCGTTTAATAATACCTGAGTATCATCTTGTTGCTTTGAGAATGGCAAAAGGTCCTTCCACTTCACAGATTCTTGTTGAATCAAAGGAGTTTTTGAAGTTCGTCGGAGCGATTGCAGGACGTGACCGTGGTGATCCGGATGTACCTCTTGGTATCCGGGGTCAGCATATCAAAGTGGGTGTCGTGATAGTTGGCCAATCTGAAAAGCTCGTGGATAAAAAGCTCAGAGCGCACGTTTGGGCCGTGAGGAATAACCTCGACGATCCATCCATTCAGGATGTCTTCATTCTAGCGGCTGGACCCTTGGCATGCTGGGCATCAATGACTCTTGTGAACCGCACTTGTCGAGATGACAAAGTAGAGCGCATGAATACACATGTCTACAGAACTAGGTGGAGGGGTGTTGATGACACTCCTGCTATCCTCATACACTACATCAAGGGTGTATGTATTGACGAAGAATTAAAGGTTGCTGGGGCTGACGACTTCTTAAGGAAGGTAAAATCAGAAATTTCTGATCCCCACATGCTCGAGCTCCGCAATGTCGACAAACAGAGCGTCCATGATTGGATTAGTAGGTATGGAATAAAGCACTTCGACAGGAATCATAGGCCCTATATGAACAGGTGGGCATCAGAACAAATCGCCAATCTCCTGAACGAACATGGAGTAATGATGGATGATATGCATGATATTTTCAGTAGCATTAAGATATCCAATTTGCTGGATGACCTGTTGTATTACAACGGAATTTCATATCTTCATTTCTTCCCGGAAGTCTTCGTCAAGGTAAAGATGTTCGTTGGCGCCCCTATAGAGAGCTGGGTGGATGAACTCAACTTGCTTGTCGCTAACACTGGCTATGAATTAGAAGCACCAACAGGATTTACAGAAGAGATTGAAAGAGTGGCGGAGGCAAAAGCCTGACATACTGGAGCCCTTCAATCCATGATATGTAATCCGTTCACACCAACCCTCAGCAATATCTCGTCTACCAATAAGCGTGATTGGAGCGTACTGTCGACGAACACCACCTATTCTTCTGAAGCACTCTAGCTCCCCATGGCCTCGAACTGAAACCATTACCGGGCTGATCTACCGGCCCATATTGTTAGTTCGCAAATCCCAAGAGAGCGGTTAAGAGAATTGTGGAGTGTTCTAGCCATTCCTTGCGAATTGATATCGATTACTATCTATTACTACTGCCTTTTCAAATCCAAGTGCTTGTAGCAGGCCCTCCAGAAATCCAAGGGATCCGCTACTCCCTTCCTCACCATAAAACACGTAGTAAACTTTGTACTCCTTATTCCTGTCACCTAATCCCTTCCTGAGCATCTGGGTAGAAACAGCTACCTCAGTCTTGAAGCGGTTCCGATGCCGTGCCATCTGAAATGGATGAAGGAACAAATACCGACGTAATCCCCACCATTCTAAGTCCTCAAGGCTTCTAGTAAATGGTGCAATGCAAATCATACTTTCTTTTGGCAAACTTAGGACCATATTGAAATCCACTATTTTCAATGTGCTTCCGTCCAAACATGGCATATCTCCGAAAAGGACAGAAACTATGTTGGCAAAATCCGAATACTTGTTTAACGGAATTGCATTAAACCGCCAGTTGTCGAGAGTAAGAAAACGGAGATACTCTTTGATTGCCCACGGTATTCTGTTATCTCTTAGCAAAGATATGCAGTGCTTTGAACAGAGATTCTCTAGTAAGTAACTGCCAATCCTTTTCACTTCATTGGCTCTTTGAGTATTAGAGAACTTCAGTTTTGTAAGGTTAGGAAAATTATCGGAGTCGTCGATATCCAACCAAAGCGTTGCATAATAAGGAATGTTAGAGATCCATGCCTTTGACCCTGAGTTAGTCAACCCAATAGGAGGACCCAGCATCCAACCAGGCAAATAGACTAGCCCCAACAACGCCTTGCCAAATGGACCAAGCCCAACTTGCTCATCCTTCAGCTTCATTCCTCTAAACATTACGAAAGCATCGAGTCCCAGCCCGTGCTTAGGAGGCTCTCTACTTCCGCGCATCTTCCGCATGAAATCGATGATATTCGCCTTATCTCTGGGATACTGATGGCCATCACTATCATATTGCTGTTTGAATCTAAACCCTGCTTCTATTCTGAAACCCATTTCATCATCTAAAGAAGAATCATAATCAGACATTTCGCAGACCATTTGTCTGTCCCCTATTACAACTTCATGCTTCACACTACGTCCACGACACCCAATTTCTTGATTCTGGGTTCCTGCCGTGAATATAATCGGGACATGGGGGTTGGGAAACCAATCAGTCAACATTTCTTGAAGTTCATCTGCTGCTGGCCAATGTATCAAGTTCTTACGAGACCGCTTCAGCTTCAATATTGTTCCACATTCTAGCCCATTACGTGGCAATGGTCCTAAGGTCAGACCAAAAAGATTGGAGAACAGCACTTGTCGTGGTTCATCGACTTGAGTAGCAGTCATGATCTCGAATTCGTCAGAAATGAGGAGATATGAGAATACGCCAATTCCATACTTCCCAATAAACATTCCAAAACAACCATTTTAATATCTTGTTTTCAGGAATTTTGACTGGAGTTAATTTCATTACAAAATATCCTTCATCTTCCTCTTTC
>JABCTV010000304.1 GCA_018238205.1 Candidatus Thorarchaeota archaeon | reverse complement strand
GCAAGCGCCTTGTACTGTTCTTCATGACATTTATGATTCTGGCGTTGATACCAAACGTGACCAGCGCTATCAGGGCCGCGGATTCACCGACGCAGTTAGCGTCATCATCTATTAGCGTCAAGATCAACGGGGAGTACCCCAAGGATTGGCCTCAGGCACTCGATTGGATGAAGGAGAACGTCTGATTGAAATCAGGATCTATGATCTTGATGGTAACGTCGCAAGCGATTCTGTAAGTGTGTTGTTTATCAATGACGATCTCGCTCCTACAATAGATTCCCCTGAGGACATCACGCTTGAGTACAACTCTGTGGGTAGCAATATCATTTGGACACCTCAAGATGAGTATCCCGATACATACACAGTCACTAGGAATGGTACAACTATCGTTTCTGATAGTTGGGACGGTTCAATGATTATTCTCAATCTGGATGGGCTCGAAGTAGGTATCTACGATTTTGAAGTCACTGCTGTTGATTGTTCAGGACTATCCGCATCAGATGTAGTTAGAGTAACAATAGAAAGTAATACTGATGGTATTCTACCTCTGCCATTTGCCGATCTAGTATTAATCACTGGAGCAATTGCTGGTGCAATAGTTGTCGTGGTAGTAGTCATAAAGAAGCGAAAGACTGGATGAGATTATTTCAAGCATTGGGAGTTCTTTTCACCCCTTTAACGAGAAAATATACCAGTAAACAATTTTATCTTACGGTGGAGATTTTGAAGCAGAATGCGTAAGGAACCTTTTTGATAGCTAACTTCGTTTCCATTGCAGCAAATCTTCTCTCTACAAATTCATGAATCCCCAAAAACGAGAGAGATGCTCTCTATTCCAAAAATTATCGTGTCTGCACAATAGATATTCGGAATCGATTTGGACCGACGGTAGTTCAGAAATACCAGAGCTCACACCACAACTAGCTGGATTTCCAATCCAAAGAATGGGTGTCCCGGAATAAATCAATTCGACACTTGTAGAAGAGTAGAATGGTTCCCATATCATAATGACCACAGATGGTTGATACTTGGAGTGTGCTTCAACTGCGTCTATTTCCTCTACCCATTTTGGATGTTCAATATTGTCCCTACCTGTTTTTGCATCAGTTGTAATTATGGTTCTATCAACAAGAGGATTCAAAAACTCACTTAGTCTTCCATCCCCGCTCATGACTTCAAGTACTGGTCCCGGATGTTTGGACCCTTTCAATATCTTCGTAATAACATTTGATAGGAGTTCTATGAATTCTCTGTTGTAAATCTGAAAAATCCATCTGCCTCCTGCATTAGCACCATCGCAGTACTCTTTGACTTCACCTTCTTTCTCTACATGTTTGAAGAACTCCAGTACTTGATCAAAAGGTAATAGTTCCTTGTGGATATCAATGAATTCTCCATTACTCAAATACATCCAGTCGGTATTTTCTGTCATTACAATTCTCTTTGTTTAAATTGTTGAGTAAAAAGAGTTGTTCTTATACAATCCAAAATTTAATGAGAAAACATATCAGTAAACGATTTCATTTTGGGGTGATTGAATTCGCGTTGGTGGAGAAATTGAAGCACGTTAAGTTAACTCTATCTTTAATGATAATTACTGTACTATTGGTATCGACATGGGTTCCATTGACGACCCCGATGACCAATAATGAATTAGTTCATCCGACATCACCAACAAGTGTGTTGTCTTATGAAGCTCATGATTATATCTACATAGTCAATGATACCGATTTCGCAGCCCAAGCTGTTATTGAGTCTTGGGAAGGTGACGGTTCCCCTGAAACTCCCTTCTTGATTCAGGGATACGAGATTAATCCTATGATGGAGGACATCCATATCCAAGATACGACGTTACATTTCAAGATTCTAGACTGCAATATTACAGGTGCACTTGGTGGTATTGCTCTGCGAAATGTTACAAATGGAGTCATTCAGAACTGCTTGTTCTCGAATAACGCAATAGGTATCGTCTTGAATAATGTCACAAGAATTGATGTGATTGGGTGTAGCATAACAGCCGCTGATTCATTTGGGGACAATGGTGTCTCTATGGATGAGGCCATTGACTGTTCAATATCGAGTTGTGTGATAGAAGGAACAACTGGAACAGATGCTGGAATTTACGGAGCGGACTGTGAAGGAATTACTCTGTTCAATAATACTGTTTTCGAGTGGGATAATCATGGAATCTTCGTCCTTTTCAGTGATGACATTGACATTCTAAACAATACAGTGTATTGGAATGAAGGAGAACCTTTGGAACCCTGTGGAATTGATGTTGTTGTATGCCCATTGGTGGATATCATTGGAAACAACGTTACCGATAATTGGGCAAATGGGATATCAGTCCAGGGTTCAGACAATGCCACGGTCCTGCAGAATCATATTGTTGATAATTTCGCTCATGGTGTCTTCGTGGAATTGTCCGACTTCTGTGTGATTCAGGAGAACTACATTTACGGTAACGGCGAAGGCCTCATTGGGCCTCCGGAAGGTCCAGGATGTGGTGTCTATGCAATCTGGTCTGAATACTGTCAGATTCTTGGGAACGAATTCTTTGGGAATACGCTCAACAGTATTTCGCTAGAATCCTCTGATTTCTGCTACATTTTCAACAATTACATAAATCATTCATATGTTCATGGTATGATGGTGTATGAATCACATAATGTGACTATTGAAGAGAATGAGATTTTCAATGCGCTTGGATCAGGTCCTGGACCTGCATGTGGGATATTTATGCAACAGAGTGATGATTCATCGTTAGTTAATAATATTCTCGGAAAGAACTCGGAGAATGGGATAACAATCTATTCTAGTGAGGACGGTGAAGTAATTGGA
>JABCTV010000010.1 GCA_018238205.1 Candidatus Thorarchaeota archaeon | reverse complement strand
AGATCGTCAGTAGGAATCATATCTGGAAATGAGGGTGGATTTGTGAACTTAACACCATAGTCCACTAGAATACTTTCATTTTGTTCCTCAAGATAAAATCCTGAACGACCAACTTCTCTGCAGGAGCCTAGAAATGTGAGTTGTGCCATAAATTGTTACTTCCTTTTGTTCGTCTTGACGTTGCAAAGAAAAGCCTTTCCTAACAGCGTAATTAGTTTGAAAAGACTCTGCATTGAAATATTTGTCATATTTTGATTAATGGTTAGAAACGAAATCTATATCAGATACTAACAGTATCATTACTGAGAAAGGCTACAGTTGTAGGCGGAGAGACGTCGGGTGACGGAGGAAAACACTGGCAAACCATCCAGCAGTAAAAAAGAGGGAACAAAACTGCGGGATAGCACTGGCATGGACTGCATACTAGTAGGTAATAAGAATGTCATGTCCTATGTCTTGGCCTGTGTCACATTGTTCAACAAAGGTGCAAATGAAGTCGTCATTAAAGCAAGGGGCCGACTAATCAGTCGTGCCGTAGATGTCGCAGAGATTACACGTCACAGGTTCATGAGCGATCTCGTTGTAAAAAACATCGAAATCGATACTACCACTGTTCAAACCGACAAAGGTAGCGACCTTAACGTGTCAACAATTGACATTACGCTTTCAAAATAGACAGCACTAACAATTCCTCGCCCGAGGTCCTGTCCGCACTGTGACTTCGAAAATAGCGAGGATGAACAAATGCGACTACCGGTCTGTAACTTCGACATAGAATCTGACATGTTATGTCCAAACTGCCAAGCGAAGCTTGATCGCGGAGAAATCACTGAGTTTGATATTCAGTTTAGCAAGTGGCTTCTTGAGAAAGAAAAGCAGTATCCAAGCTTAGATGGGTTGACACTTCGAAAAGCTGCAACTGCTGGAAGCCGTCTGATTCTTGTTGTGAATAAGAAGAACAAAGAAATACTACTCGCTGAAGAAGCCCTAATGCAAGAAATAACTGACGAGTACGGAGAGATAATTATTATTGAGGGAGCTCCAAAACTACGTCGGATAGTTAGAGAATTCATAACTCCTGCTAATGAGGTGGGTGTGAACAGTCTTTGGTCACCAGATGGTACGAAAGAGAATATTGTCATGCTTCGTGTGGAGGACCGCGAGCGTATCAAATACGACAATGATGAACTAAGAGAGATTATCTCAGCAATTATGGGTGAATCAGTCCTTTTTGAGTATCAGGATGATCGAAGAAAGCCAGAACAAGACAATGAAGAACCTGATGCCTTCGATGAGAAAATGAAAAATCTTACCGAGAGACGTTTCTGAGAACCTAAATTCGGTTGAGTGGATGGTTCTTCATCAACTCGCGCAGTACAATCGTAGCATAGGACCCTTTTCTAAGGCTAAACTTCACTAAGAGACCCTCATCCTTTATTGAGGCCTCCCAATCAGACAAAGATATCGAGGTGCGGTGTAGCCCCCCTGGTGCGTCAAGAGATCTCATCTGTGAGTTTCTAAAGTCTTTGATTGAAATCCCTTCAGTTCTTAGAAGTTCTTTCAATGTTTCTGATTGTTTCGTAGGAGGAAAATGTGTGGCATACCCAGGAGATTGTAGGGCTAATGCATATTCCATCTTCGATACTTGTTGTCTGCGTTCTTCCAACGTTGACTCAGTGACATATATCCAAGAATCTCGACCAGAATGTGTTTCATCTAAAGCAATCAAGAAATCTCCAGGTTCTGGAATAACATGGGACAGTCCATTCTTCACTCGCATACTCAGCATACGATTGAATAGATATGATTGGTATGCATGTACCATTAGAGTAAGGATTTTTGGTGAAATCCTTGATACAGCACGTTTGAACTCACCAGGTTGTTTAATCAGTTCATACATAACAACCCGTTCATAATGCAAGTCTTTCGTAAATGCAGCAATGATTCGCTCAGTAGGAATCAAGTTGTCTGCTAGTTCTGCTCGAGCATCAAGTAGTTCTTGGCCCTCGTACTCACCTGGTGTGCATAGTATTGATCGTATCATACCCTCAAAATCACGCTTGATAAGAAATTTACCAGCGACATGCGTATTCGCACGAGCAATACCAAAGCGTTGAACCCCAAAGTAGTTGAGTAGCGGTGAAGACTGGACCTCGTCTGCGACTTCTAGTGCTCTTTCTAATGATACATCTAAATCACGAAGTAGAATCGTAAATCGATTTCCCCAGAGTTCTCCAATTTGTACAAGACGCCGTGAATATTCTATATCGCGTATCTCAATGTTAGATAACTCCAGTTCACCCAAGCCATTAGCTGCCCGAGTTGGAGCTGACATTCTTTGAACAGTAACAGCACGTTTATCCTTGAGACCTGCATAGCTAACTAGATTTCGTGGAAGCCTCAGCATAGAGGCGATGATAGTGGAAACATCCATAGTGGATAATCCCATTTTCTGGACGGTGAATGTAACATATTTCGCTTTCTTACCCTGAAGAATGGGTTCACCGAGTGGTCTATTCAGCCAATCCTTGATTGGTAGAAGTTCTTTATTGGCGGTTATCTCTTCAACAAGAAAATCCTCATATCTTGTTTTCAGTTTTCCACCAATACCAGAACAATCCGATGAATAAAGCTCTATCCCAACGGTCTTCTCTAGCGGATGAGCTTCTTTCAAAGAAATCCCTCTATAACAGTTTCAAACCCTTTGTGACTTCATCAACAGCTTTAGCCTTTGCGGGTCCGATACCAATTACAGTTAGAGTTCCTGGGGGTAATTCTGTCATTCCTGCATCTCTGATAATAGCGTGGGGAAGGCTGTGTGTGACAGCCTGGCGTCTTAGTTCCAAAACCTCTTCTTCTGATATCACTTTAACTGCAACTTTCTTCTGACCCTCTCTCATCCACGCACGCCATTCTTCTTGCTTGGTTACACGAGCTCTCTCTGCTGCACTTACCGAACCGTGAGCAACCTGTACAGCCATCTTCCCTCTACTCATGCCAAGATCAGTTCTGACGGCAATAACCTGTTTGTACTTGAATTTCTCTGCAGATGACATTGGAGCTCAACTGCCTGTTCCTAAGAGAGAGTTAAAAAGATGGCTAATGATACCCATGAGGTGTTCATAATACTGATTTCATATGAGCTTTTAATCTACTGACTGGACTATTTTATGACTCCAATGCTGATTCGCAGAGCTTACAGATATGAACTAAATCCGAACAACTCACAGAAGACAATGCTTCTTAGACATGCAGGGGTTTCTCGTTTTACCTATAACTGGGGTCTTGAACAACGAATTGCTCTCTTCAAAATGAATCAGGGATCTGCAAGGTTCACTGATACAATGAAACAGCACAAGCTATTGACAAGTCTAAAGAAAAAACAATTCTCATGGATGTATGAATGTTCCAAATGTGCACCTCAAGAGGCCCTAAGAGACCTCGGTCAAGCTTTCAAGAACTTCTATCGCGGATTGAAGAATGGAAAGAAAATCGGATTTCCAAGGTTCAAGAGCAAGGGCATACACGACAGTTTCAGACTGTATGGGGCCATAAGAATTGAGGGACTAAAGATACAACTTCCAAGAATTGGAAAGATACGAATCAAGGAAAGAAGAAAAAGCTATTACAAAGGACGGATACTGTCAGTAACAGTGAGAAGGCGAGCGAATAGATGGTTCGTATCGATCACAGTGGAAGAAAAAATCAAAGACCAGAAACCCACCATTGGCTATGCAGTAGGCGTAGACCTTGGTATAAAGACCCTTGCCACTCTATCTGATGGAACTACATATGTTAATCCACGAGCCTTGGGACAGCATGTCAAGAAATTAAGGAAATTATCAAAGAGTCTGTCCAGAAAGAAGAAAGGAAGTATGAACCGAGAAAAAGCCAAGCTCAGACTTGCCAGGATGCACCTGAGAATCTTCAATGTTCGACAGGATACACTTCACAAGTTGACGACCTATCTTGCCAAGAGCCACAGTAAGATAGTGATCGAAAATCTGGGAGTGTCTGGAATGATGAAGAATCGAAGGTTAGCAAGGGCAATTGCAGATGTTGAAATGTTCGAGTTCCGAAGACAACTGAAGTACAAATGCCAGTGGTATGGTTCAAAATTGTATGTTGCAAAGAGAACGTTCCCTTCCTCAAAGAGATGTTCTGGGTGTGGACATAAGAAGAAGGATCTATCCCTTTCGGAAAGGGAGTATGAATGTGAAGAGTGTGGGTTGAGATTGGATAGAGACCTCAATGCAGCACTCAATCTAGTCACCGTCAGTTTGCCGGAGACTCTAACTGCCTGTGGAGAGGATGTAAGACGTAGTGATTCCTTCGGGATGACAGCGCAGACCTCTGTGAAGCAGGAACCGAACATCAGTCATGGACTTTGATGTCCAAGATTGTCTAAGTTTCGGGGAACGGTTAAAAACGTGCGCTCAGCTCCATTATTTGGGAATTATCATGAAGCATGATGCTATTGTCATTGGTGCAGGACCTGCAGGTCTACTTGCAGCTAATGAGATAGCTAAGAGAGGATATTCAGTTCAAGTATTAGAAGAACACGAGCGTGTAGGCGAACCTGACCATTGTGCAGGTCTTCTGAGTACGTCTGGATTGAAAAGATTAGGAATCAAGTTGCCAAAAGATATCATTCAAAATACTGTAGCTGGGGCTAGAATTTATTCTCCTGCAGGACATTCTATTTTAGTTGAGAGAGGAAAAAGAGAGGCTAATGTTATAGATCGGAAAAAGTTTGATGCATGGCTAGCCTCCAGAGCAATTGATTCTGGTTCAGAAGTTACTACAAAAGCGCATGTAGGGGAGTTTGTTAGAGAAAAGGGCAAAGTCAAAGGTGTCCGATTGAGAGGCGAAAAGGATACAGAATTAGATGCTCGAGTATTTGTGATTGCAGAGGGTTCTCGCTGTGTCTTGTCTGGCAGTGTGGGTCTTCCAGTTGTTCAAAAATCAAATAAATACCCAGCCTATCAATACGAGGTTTCGGGTGTAGATATTGATGATAACATTGTAGAAATGTTCTATGGAAAACGGGTTGCTCCTGGATTCTTTGCATGGATTATTCCTCTAGGTGAGAGAAGAGCAAGAATAGGTCTAGCTGCCCGGGATAAGTCAAAAATACGTCTTGATGCATTGATGCGGAATCATAGAATCATTTCAGATAGAATGAAGGGAGCAAAGATAGAACGCTCTCTTGGAGGAATTGTATTAGTTGGAACGCCAATCTCCAAAATGACAACCGAGAATGTTGTGGCTATTGGTGATACTGCAGGAATTGTAAAAGCAACCACTGGTGGAGGAGTAATCTTAGGTGGAATGACTGCAAGAGTTGCGGGAAAGATTGTTGCAGATTCGTTATCAACTGATGATGCAGTAAATAGCACCCTTTCTCAATATAATAAAAAGTGTAAATCTATGGTCTTCAAAGAACTTGGCATGATGCACTTAGCACAGAGGGCATTGACTTCATTGGATGACAAAGGCATTGACTCTGTCATAAAGGATGCAGCCACCATGGGGCTTCTTGATGTTGTTAAGAGTGAGGGAGATATGGACCTTCAAGGTAAAGTGATCACACGATTGCTAAAAGACCCACGGATGATATTGACAGGACTTCGTGCAATTAGATACATCAATCCGTTTTTATGACGATGGCCATGGAACAACCAGAGGTAAAATAGATGACTGACCCACAAGTAAACGGAGTATTGGCAACTGCTCAGAAGCTAATAGAGCAGCACGTACTCTGTGATCGGTGTCTTGGTCGTCAGTTTGGTTGGCTAAGTACGGATACATCAAATAATGATAGAGGTCATTCTCTGAAACTTACTTTATGCATGATAGCTGATGAGCAATTGAAATCAGGGGCGAAAGAAACTGGGAGTGATTCAATAAGATTGCTTGCTAGCAATGGGATGTTCAATCCTGCAAAAACTATTGCAGGGAAGAATAATATCGATTACGAAACAAGAGATGCTTGTCATCTTTGTTCAATCGATGAAGAATCAGTATTTGAGAGAGTCCAATTGGTCGCAGAAAGGATTGTCGGATTAGCAAAGGATATTGAGTTTGAAACGTTCTTAATAGGTTCTATCCCACCTCCGTTGTTAGTAGAGCGTCAGGATGAACTGAGTGGTATTCATTCAATAATGCATGCCGAAACTCTGAAGTCTCATTTCAATCGAGAACTTGGAATACACCTGCATGAACTTTTGAAGAAACCAGTTAATTTCGAAAAACCTGATGTTGTCTTTGTGTATTCTATGGACACGGACGAGATAAAACTCCAGATTAACCCGATATTCATCTATGGCAGGTACAGAAAACTGGTTAGAGGAATTCCTCAGAGTAGATGGGATTGTAAGAAGTGCAGAGGAAAGGGGTGTGATGAATGCGATGAAACCGGTCGCAAGTACCCTGATTCACTATCTGAATACGTAGGTAATCCTACACAAATTATTGTTAATGGCTCCAAATTCAAGTTCCATGCTGGTGGAAGAGAGGATATTGATGTTCTAATGCTGGGGCAGGGAAGACCTTTTGTTGTTGAGATAACAGAACCAAGAATAAGAACTCCTGATCTTGAAGAGATTGCAAAAAGTATCAACAGTGAAGCAGAAGGAAAGATAGAGGTACATAATCTAGTTCGCACCGATAGACACCATCTCCAAAAACTCAAAGAGGATGCCTCAACCAATGTAAAGGAGTACGAGGCATTAATTACTACAGATAGATCAGTAACAGATGATGAACTAAAAGCATTAGAGAAAGAATTCAAAGGAGTAGAGATTGAACAACGAACTCCTCATAGAGTTTCTCACAGGCGGAGCGATTTGGTAAGAAAAAAGGTAATTCATGAAATTTCTCTAGAGAAACACAAAGATGGTCTTCTCAAAGCAAACTTCAAGGTACAAGGGGGAACATACATCAAGGAACTAATCTCAGGAGATGAGGGACGAACTACTCCATCAATAGCTGGGAAATTAGGAACTGGTTGTGTATGTGCTGAATTGAACGTGACTGCAATCTACAGCGATGGTCCCTAATGCTGGTATGCTCATACCAAAGCGTGGCTCTTACGAAATCCTTAAGAGGCGACCCAAGAGGTCTTGCTGGACCTCGGGTGTAGTTCAGCCTAGGCAGAGCACCGAGAGGCAATAATTCGTAGTGATGTCTTATGGTCAAGAAGAGTCATGGATTCCGAGCCCGTACTCGTAGCCTGATGAGCAAGAGAGTTCGTACGAGGGGTCTAAGTTCACCAAGTAAAGTGCTTATTGACTATGAAGTGGGACAAAGGGTAGACATTGTTATCGACCCAGGCTTCCACAAAGGAATGCCACATAGAAGATATCAAGGACGAACAGGTGTAATTACCCATTTGAGGGGAAGAGCGCTCGTCGTTGATGTAAGCCTTGGTAAGGCAATGAAGACTCTTATCATCAGACGTGAGCATCTCCAACCAAGTAAACCTTGAGGGAACAAAAATGCCCAAGGAGATAATCAGCGAAGAGGAAATTACCCTTTCTCAGGTCAAGAAAGTATTGACTCAGAGAGGAAAGGAAGGAGAGCTGTCATTTCAGCAATCAATAACCCTTGAACATGCATCATCTTTTTCAAGAATGGCACCTGCGGTATCTGCAAAAGTAGTAGAGAAATTGATGAAGAACTACAAACTATCAAGATCTCAGGCAGTTCAAGTTGTTAATATATCTCCAATTAACCCAGAAGAGTTGAAGACTATCTTGGATGCACGTTCAACAAATCTAACTGATGAACAAATCATCGAGATTGTGGATCTTATTATCAATAAACGGTCCTAATCAATCAGTTGTTGAATGGCGGAAAATACCATTCCCGCAGTTCTTAGTCCGATTAGTTTTTATCATTACTTGACAGTTATTACATCAATGTACCCGAGTAAAACTGGATGTGTAAACGAATGGAAGGACAACAAAACAGGCAGTTTGAAACACATGCATACGTCCTGTCTGTCGTTCCTCCGAAAGAGTTCCTTCGGGATTCTCGACCACGCGGAGATACAGTGATACAGGGTATTGGAGAGTCACATTTTACACTTCTTGAGATGGTACCTGACAGAGGAGTAAAGCCATATCCTCAAGAGCGTGTTTCTATTGAACGGAATGTTAGAAGTAAGATTGACCATGTTAGAAGGCGCATATTCTATGAGGACCTTGTTCCTGAAAGCGTTACTGAGCTACCTCTAGTAATTGAAATGATAGTAACAAAACATGAGCACAAATATGTGCAATTCTTCAATGAAGCAGCTCCAATAACGACAAGGATGCATTCACTTCAGCTGCTCCCTGGAATTGGACAGACACTAATGTGGGCAATTCTGGAAGAAAGAAAACGGGAACCCTTCAAGAGTTTTGAAGATATAGCAGCAAGAACAAAGCTCCAGAATCCGAAAAAAATTATGACCGCTCGTATTATCGATGAACTCCGTGAAGATGTTAAACGTTGGTTGTTTGTGCGACCTCCAAAACGTGACGAAGACGAACAGGACAGATCTCGTCCACTCAGAAGGTAGATTTGTTAGTACGCAGGTGAGTTTCCTGTCAGATGATGAAATTCGTGCACTTCTCAAAAAATACAAGGTAAGACCAACCAAAAAACATGGTCAAAGTTTTCTCAAGAGTCATAATGTAGCACGGAGCATCGTTAGTGCTGCTGAAATTTCAAAAGAGGATACTATTCTGGAGATTGGAGGGGGATTAGGTATTCTCACGAAGCAGCTTGTCCAGGAAGCTAATCATGTCTATGTAATAGAAATAGATTCAGGACTTGTAAGAGCTCTTCGAAATTCATTGAAAGATTATGATAATGTTAGTATCATTGAGGGAGATGCTCTCAAAGTTCCGCTTCCAGTTGTGACAAAGATTGTTTCCAATCTCCCATATAGTATCGCTTCTGAGATTACTTTCAGAATGCTGCGAGAGATTGAATTTGAGCAAGCAATCCTGATGTATCAGAAAGAGTATGCTCAGCGGTTACATGCAACTCCAGGTACTCCTAATTATTCACGATTAACAGTTAACATTAGATACCAAGCTGAAGTTGAACATCTAATGGAAGTTCCAGCAGACATGTTCTATCCAGTTCCAGCTGTAGACTCAGTTGTAGTCAGATTGAAACATAATACTCTGGGGCCTCGTGCAAAGAGTGACAAGGTGTTCTTCTGGATGGTGCGGGGTATTTTTTCCTATCCGAACAAGCATCTGAGAAAGGCATTGAGAATCTGGTTTCGAAACATGAATGTGGACAAGAACCTAGCTGAAGTTGTACTTGATCATTGTGAGGGTCATCCAAAGAGCGATGACCGATTAAGAACAATTGACATTGAGGAGTTAGTGACACTTGCCGATGTGCTTCTTGATTTGATTGAGGACGGGAAAATCCCAGATCCGCGAGGGGGCTAGTTGTGAGCGAGTCGTTTGATTTCGATGTTTCTGATGGAGTCTATCCACCAGCAGCAGACACCTACCTCCTTCTGGATACCATAACTATCAAACCCACTGACTCTGTTCTTGATGTTGGTTGTGGAGCGGGATTAGCAACACTCGTTGCCGCTTCAAGAGCACTGCGAGTCGTGAGTATCGATGTTTCCCTGCCTGCGGTTAGAAATACATCTGAGAATCTTAGAAAGAATGGATTAGGACATAATGTTGCAGTTGTTCAATCAGATCTTTTCATAGGTCTTTCAAATGCAGCAAAGTTCTCCATGATTATGTTCAATCCGCCATATTTGCCAGAAGACGATATGAACACCGAGATGGACCATGCTCTTGTGGGAGGAAAGGATGGATCAGAACTTACACAGAGATTCGTGAATGAAGCATCATCTCACCTCATTGAAGATGGAGTACTCTATGTTATCGTTTCAACTCTAGAAGATATTGACTCAATTATCAGAACTTTTAATGAGAATAATTTCCAAGTTGAACAAGTAAATGAAACTCCTATGTTCTTTGAAAAGATACAAGTGCTAAAAGGTATCTTCAAAGGACACACGGGCCCTGTGAAATAGGCTCATCAAGTAAGAAATGAAAGCGGCGAGCTTTGGTCGCATCATATGATGCGTAGTAAGTCATGGATCATGTGACATGACCAATTCGCCTACTGAAACCGTTTTATAACACCGTTGCCCGAATCTTACCCAATCTTGGACATGAAGCCCATAATCGATGTTCGGTTCCTGCTTCATTGAGGTTGCATCTAGTGGATCTCTGAAGACCCACGAAGACGTCTTACGTCCTCTCCACGGGCGTTTAACGTCCCGTCCAACTGGCGGTGACGGTAGAGTAATCCTGAAACTTGGCTCTCGTTTCAGAGTTTTTCTACAGGTGATTATCCCTCTTCAGAGTTTATAAGGTCCTACAGGCATCATCAATGAAATCAAAGGAGCTCTCACTATCCGAGTGCGAGTATCATTGTAAACAGTGTGGGCTTGAAATCAATAGGAATCTCAACGCCACACTGAACCTATTCACCGTCAGTTTGCCGGAGACTCTAAACGCTTGTGGAGAGGAAATATGACTCTTAGCGGATTCTTTAAATCTAGAGAGTGCTCCCCCGATGACGCAGGAACCGAACATCAGTCCTGGACACAATGACCAGGAATGTCTAGGTTTCGGGGAACGGAACTGGCCATGTCAAAGAAAAAAACTACTAAGAAGCCTTCAAAGAAAGCTGCATCAAAACCAGCCGCTAAGAAGACAACAAAGAAAACTACAGCTAAGAAGACCACTGCCAAAAAGGCAGCTCCAAAGGCTGAAACTGTAGTTGGTGAAAAGAGCATGGTCTATCTCGACTTTACTGCAAGTACAAAGGATAAGGGTGTCATTTTCGATACAACTCATCTCGAGGTTGCAAAAGAAGAAGGTCTGTTCAGAGAGAATGACCGCTACGAACCTGCGTTGGTAGTAGTTGGTTGGAACTGGCTTCTTGCCGCAGTCGAGGAAGAACTCGTTGGCATGAAGGTGGGAGAATCAAAGACCGTTGAAGTTCCTCCTGAAAAAGGTGCAGGAGTGAGAGACCCTAGCAAGATCAAGTTGATTGCCAAAGTAAAGCTCGCAAAACAGGGTGTGAGAGGATACAAGGGTGAAGAGGTCACATTCGGTAAAGAACGAGGTGTTGTTACTGCGGACCTTGGTCGTCGAGTAAGAATTGACTTCAATAGTCCATTTGCAGGAAAGACCCTTGTATATGATGTTATAATCAGGGAGTTAATTTCAGATACAACTGAGAAACTCAAGGCAGTTCTTAAGCGTAGAATTCCAGGAATTCCAGAGGATCGATATAGTGTCACTATAAAGAAGAAAGTCGTAACTGTTGAGCTACCACAAGAAACTCGATACATTGAGAATATTCAGTACGGTGAGATTGGCATAGCTGCCGATATACTCAAGGCTGCTGAAGATATCAAAGAGGTCAGAATCGTAACATCATTCAAACGCCCCGAACCTCCTTCAGAGAATATAACCTGATGATAAGTGGCCCCCGCCGTTTTATGTTCACTGAGAAAACCTTAATAATGCTCCTCAGGACGATTGCTTGTCACTTGTTCTCTACGATTCATCTTTTAGAGGGTGTCAATTACCATGGAACCAGAGATGCAGCCCCCAGCTGAACTAAAGACTGGAACTACTACAGTTGGTTTGATTGCAAAAGACTGTGTAGTCTTAGCTAGTGATCAGAGAGCCACAATGGGTTTTCTGATTGCAAATAAGACTGCAAAGAAGATCTTCAAGATTACGGACCGAATAGGTGCGACAATTGCAGGATCTGTTGCTGACGCACAATCAATCATGGATCTCTTGTCTGCGGAAGCCAAGCTCTTTGAGATTCAGAGAGGTCGGCCAATTCGTGTCAAGGCATTAACCCGTCTTCTTAGTAACATCATGTTCCAAGGTCGTGGACTCTACATGTTGCAATGTGTTGTGGGAGGATATGATGACGAAGGCGCACAAGTCTTCTTTACAGATTATGTGGGCAGCGTCATACCTGACAAGTTCGTATCAACAGGCTCTGGTTCTCCAGTAGCACTTGGTGTTCTGGAAGTAGGGTACAAAGAGGACCTTACTAAAAAGAAGGCAATCGAACTTGGTGTTCATGCAGTCGCAGCTGCTATCGAGAGAGATGCCGCTTCAGGCAATTCAATCCTAGTGAGTGTGATTGACAAGGATGGGTATCAGGAAATCCCAAAGGATACCATCATGAAGATTTGGAAAGGACAATAGTGACAGTGTTTCTTACACTTGTAACATGACAATCATGTTACCCTATCAGCTCAACAATCTTGTGTGCTGATATATAGAATGAGGCCAATTAGGGCATTAATAGGCCTACAATTGTGGTGTGACTATCCATGAAGCCCAATAATGAACACGAATTTGTTGATATTAGAGAAGTAGTCAAGAAGGCACTTCCCCGCTCAGCTGCGATTAGTGCAGTAGAATTTGAAGGGCCAGAGATAGCCATTTACTCGAAGGCACCAAAGATATTGTTAGACGATGGAGACAGGATCAAAGCTCTTGCACGCAAGATGCGGAAGCGTATCGTGGTGAGGTCGGCTCCAGAAGTCCGATTAACTCACGCAGAAGCTGAGAAGACTGTTCGTGAGCTTGTTCCTGAAGAGGCCATGATTACATCGATAGACTTTGACATCTCAAGAGGAGAGGTAATCATTGAAGCGCAGAAACCCGGTCTGGTCATTGGAAGAAGTGGTACTACCCTACGAGAAATTACACGTCAGACCTTTTGGCGTCCTAATGTCATGAGAACTCCGCCAATTGAGAGCAAGCTCATCAAGCAAATCAGATACATCATCCAATCCGAGGCTGCAACTCGGAACAAATCATTTCGTGAGATTGGAAAGAGAATACACAGACCACTACTGATGAAAAATGGCTGGATTAGACTTACTGCTATGGGAGGATTCCGAGAAGTAGGAAGGTCCTGTATGCTTCTGCAGACTGCTGAGAGCAGTGTTATTGTTGATTGTGGTGTCAATGTAGGAACTCCCAGTAAGGCATTTCCAAGATTGGACATGCCCGAATTCAGCATCGAAAAATTAGATGCAGTAGTAATCACTCATGCTCACTTGGACCACTGTGGTATGGTCCCCTTCTTGTTCAAGTACGGTTATCGTGGACCAGTCTACATGACTGCACCAACATTGAACCTTTCAACACTCTTGCAGTTGGACTATCTAGAAGTTGCCGAGCGAGAGGGTAAGCTTAGACCATATCGTGATCGGGACGTAAAAGAGGCAATCCTCCACACAATACCTCTAAACTATGGAGAGGTCACCGATATCGCTCCCGACATTCGCCTCACACTACACAACGCAGGGCATATTCTCGGATCAGCCATAGTCCACTTTCACATTGGCGATGGTCAATACAATATGGCTTACACTGGCGATTTCAAGTTTGGAAGAACCAGATTACTTGAACCAGCAACTTTTACTTTCCCAAGACTTGAAACAATGATTATTGAGAGTACTTATGGTCATCCTACGGATAAAATGCCACCAAGGCAAGAAGTAGAGAAGAAATTCGCTACTATACTCAAGAGAACCTTAGAACGCGGTGGTAAGGTACTCATCCCGGTACTTGCAGTTGGTCGTGCTCAAGAAATTATGCTTGTCATGGAAGACCTTGTTTCAAAGGGGCGAATACCGAAAGTACCTATATACATCGAAGGTATGATTGCTCAGGCTACAGCCATTCATACAGCTCATCCTGAGGCACTCAGTAAGAAGATACGTGAGATGATCTTCCATCAAGGCGTGAATCCGTTCTTATCTGAGATATTTGTACAAGTCGACCATCATGACCAGCGTGAGGAGATAACTGAAGGAGATCCTTGTATCATCATGGCCACATCTGGAATGCTAGCTGGTGGACCCAGTGTTGATTACTTCAGATTACTTGCTCCTGATGAAAAAAATACCCTCACATTTGTTAGCTATCAGGGAGAGAATACACTTGGTAGACGTATCCAGAAGGGATGGAAAGAAGTGAATATGAGAAATCGAGATGGTCAGACAACTGTTGTTCCAGTGAATATGGAAGTAACAACCGTGGAAGGATTCTCGGGCCACTCGGATAGGAAACAAATTCTCAACTTTGTAAAACGTTTGAACCCTGTTCCTGAAAGAATCCTATGTGTTCATGGTGAAGCATCAAAAACAATTGGATTAGCATCTACGATTCATAAGGCTCTAAATATCGAAACAAGGGCTCCAATGGTGACTGAAACCATCAAACTGAGGTAGTAGGTTCTCTCATATCTTGACAAATGATGGTGTGATAATCATACATCCATCATTAACTAGAGCAATATCAGCCTGATATCCTTTAGTTGCACCTCTAATCCGCTCAATAATACGTCGTAGTTCTATGTGTGTCTGATTGTTTCCATCATTCAGACGTGAAATATCTAACAAGACAATATTGCCCTCCTTAATCTCTTCAACGACATAAGGTACGTCAGCCAATGACTCAAGCTTCCTCGATCTAACAAATATCTCTTCAAGCTCGCTTAATCTTTTGAGCTCTCGGACTGGGTCAGCCTCACGAGATTCGGTAGCGGGAGAGAAAATACCAAGGCTTGGGAGAGACCTCTTGGTAATGATTTCATCGGATGTATCATCATTTTGTTTTCGCCTGAAGATAGACCTCACTATATTGTCACCTCAGTTATCTAAGATACTGAGGTTGTTGTATGAAGAAAAGACTGAGTATTATAAAGCACTAAGTGGGAGCCAATCTTTATCACAAGGAACAGATAAAGACGAGTGAGCAAGATGTCCGCGCGTAGTAAGGAGGAAGACTCACTATCTCGATTACGAGGTCAGCTGAAAGCACTAAGTAATCGCCATGCAATTGAGATACTTCAGGTGTTGAACCCTCATACTGGTGAGATAGTACCTACTTTAGGGTGGGATAGTATCGTTGAGGGGTTACTAGCTCTTGACAGTATTGTCAAACCCAATAAAGACTCCAAGGGAGAGAAAACTCAAGATGAAGCAGATTATGAGGAGAAACGACAGGGTCTCATGTCTGGTGGAACAATCTATGAAACTATGAACAAGCTTGTGAAAGTTGGATTTGTAATTTCGTCAGGAGATAGGGGACGTAAGCAGCGCGGTTTTATGATTACTCACGATGGAAGACTTGCTCTTGCATCAGTTGGACAGCTCGGTGGTCCTGTTGGGGCTGGTACTGAGGTCCAAAGAGCTGCAAAGACATTACTCAAACACAAGAATTTCATCAGTCTTCTTCCTGCACAAAAGAAGTTTGTACGTGAGTTTGGTGATATTGATGGAAATCTTGTGATTCAGATGCCACCAGGATCCGGTAAGACATTCTTGGCAATAATTGTAATTCTGCTCAAACTACAGGAGGGGAAACGATGTCTCTACCTAAGTCCATACACTTCTCTAAGTCGTCAAATTGTGGAAGAGTATGGAACGCTGCTAAATGACTTGGGATACTCTGTAATACGCCATGATGGAATCTCACAGGCAACGGATACAGAATTAGAGAATGCAGACCTTGCAGTGGTAATGTACGAAACCTTTGCTGCAGCTTTACTTCAAAAGAAGAAATGGACTGACAATATTGGGTTATCAGTCATTGATGAGTTAACTGAACTTGATTCGACACAACCAAGTGTCCAACCTGAATTTATTGGATCCGATAGAAGTGTCAAACTGGATCTCATCATATCCTTGCTGAAGGATAGTTCTCAGATACTTACTCTATCATCCAGATTTGGCGAAACCGAGGAAATAACTGAGTGGCTCAAAGCTTCAATATTTCGACCTGATGTTAGACTCACGCCCGACGAGTTCATTGTTTCAGAAATAGAGCAGGGAATTAAGATCGAAAGTAGCGATGGTACCCAGCGGAGTACTTCACAACATATAGACACTCTTGATGTAATCATGGATCATCTTGATAATTATGAAGAGAAATCAATACTCATTGTTGTTGGCTCAAGATACAGAGCTCAGGCATTAGCTAGAAGTCTTTCTAAAAGTCATCCAAGACCTGTGAAACAGAATTTCATTGACCAGGTTGTAGGCAACGGTGAGAGTTTACCTCTGAGTGGTAGATTATCCAAGTGCCTACAAGGTGGTGTTGCGTTCCATCATTCAGGTCTAGACTCAAGTGTACGCCAGCGACTAGAACAAGCAATAAATGATAAAATCGTGCGAATGGTCGTATCAACTACAGGTATAACATCTGGAATGAGTTTACCCTTTGACTGTGTTGTGATTCTTCTTGATCCCAATATGTATTTTCTGACAACGCGGTCCCGATATCTACAGATTGCAGGCAGAATTGGAGAGTATCACCTCGGTCAATATGGTGGCCGAATATACATTGTATTTGAGGGGCCGTCTCGTGTATTCCCGGATGTCCAATCTATGGAAGAAACTTTGCTGCATAAACCCCTTGAACCACTAAATCCAGGTCCTGTGTATCCAAGTCTTGCAGTGAGTGTACTTGTGCGAAACATGATTAGTGGAAAACCAATAACTCGAGAGGCTTTGAAGAAGAATTTCTTAGAGTATATCAGAGGTACATTCAGGGGAACAATAAATGAGGATTATACCGCCAAGATGGGTAAATTCTTTGGTTCAGTATTCAAATGGCTTGTAAAAGCGAAGATTCTGGAAGATACTGAAAAAGGTTTCAAAATAACAAAAGAAACCCGTTTTGCAGTTCTTGCGGGTATTGACCCCATTGACTACCTACAAACCAAAGATATTCTATCCAACCTGGCAGGGGATATTGAAGAAGCTCGACTCATTGAGGTTCTTTTCAATTTCAGACTACCCCAAGAAATTAGGCCTAGAACACTTGCACCGTCTAAAGATGAATTGAAAGTATTGGAAATTAAAACTCTGAAGGATTGGTACTTGAAACTAATTCCAGAACGTTTGAATATCAAGAAAACGGTTCTTCAAAGATGGATGGATGAGCAAGAAGTTGCCACCATCATCAGTGAAACTGGAGAGAGGGCAAGAGGTATCAGTCTCGATGAAGGGGACCTAGATTCACTACTTGGGATTTGTAGCAATGTTGTAGAAAGTGTAAGCCGCTTCTTCAAAGCAACAAAGAAGAAAGGCTTAGCTGAGCGCTTCAATGTTTTCAGTAGACAGTTACAATATGGTGTGCATGCAGATCTAGCGAGTTCGGATTTGCTCGAGTTACATCTAATGCAAGGTGACAACGCTCTATCAAGTCGCTTGTCTAGGCATACTGCAAGAATCTTGTACGATAATGGTTACAAGACAATCTCCAATGTTGTTAGGAAAGACATCGATGCAAGTAAAAAAGGGCTTGCGAGGGATAGATTCTCTCAGAATTGTGGACTAGAGGTTGAACGAGGTAAAGAGGTATACATAGCAGCTATGACGCACATCAGAGCTCAGCTTATGGGTGATGATGATGACGACGAAGATGAAACCTAGATCTTGCCAAAATTCCAGAGATCGTCATTGATGTAATGAATCGATTTCACAACTTTGCCACTACTTGCAGCCATGAGGTCACTCGCTGAGAGTTTTGATACACCTACAGCCAATGGTTTTCCATGTCTTTCATCGACTATTACAACTATACCATTAGCAGATACTGAATCATCTACCTTTGTTATTCCAGGTCTCATGATGTCCGCACCATTGACAACAAACCTCACAGCACCCATATCCACTGTCACGGTTGGAATCTTAATGATATTGGCGAGAAGCGCTCGCAGAGTGGGAAAGTTTCTTCCTTCATGTTCAAAAAAGAGAATTTCATTATTAAGAAGTAGAATCCGAGAGCCATCATCTAAAACTCCACCCTCTAATTTTCTCTTGGAGTCAATTCCAATTGATGAACCTAGATCGCTCTCAATACGTTCGATCTCATCCCGTTGCTCGCGTTTCTTCAATGGATGACGCTTTTTGATTCGTTCTATCTTTGGCATCTCAACCAGATAGAGGGCGACTCTCCTTTTGAAGCCTACGAATAGCCTACTGGTGGAATTTCTAAGCGTCGCCATCGTCATGTTTTTAAGCCATCTCCAAAGGTTAGGCCGAACAGCATGTGACCATAGGCCACATCCTGTCTTCTGTGATGGTGATTCAATGAACTCAGGTAAACCCATGGAACTACTCCAGACCTCGATTGGTTCGCAAGTATTAGTCGAATTGAAAGGCAGAAAGAAGATCAGGGGAAAACTCAGGGGTTACGACACTCACCTCAACCTCATTCTTGAGGATGCAGAAGAGTTCACGACCGATCCTGAAACAGATGAGCAAACTATTGTACAACTCGATGCAGTGATAGTACGAGGCGACAATGTAGTAATCGTTTCACCTCCGCCAAAATAATCAAGGGGTAATCGTCAATGGGAAAAGGCACTCCATCAAAAGGTAAGAAAAACAATCCACATCACATACGATGTAGAAGATGCGGTCGGAGGTCATACCACGTTAGGCATAAGAGATGTGCAGCCTGTGGTTTTGGTGCATCACGAAGACTCCGCCAATTTAACTGGGCACACAAGAAGGTTCACGGTACTCGAGTACGTGGATAGATATTCTTGGTCTTATAGGACCATATCTTTCTCCTCAGATTCCTTGGCATTAGATTAGTATCTTGAATTAATTGATAATAAAAGGATATTACGTTTCAAGGACTAGTAAGATTGGAGAGATTCATTGACAATAAGAATCCAATTACAGAGTATCAAAGAGATTGATAGTCTTTTGGAACTCATAAAGAGTAACTATGCCAATGACTATCGGAAGATTTGGTCATTAAATGAAAGGACAATCGCTCTATTGTTGCATGAAACACTGGGGTTTTTTGGATCCGATACATTTTCTATAATGACCATTCTGGATTATTCTATTGGAGAGAGTAGTTGTGAAATACTCATTCGCTATGCTGGTGGGGGTCTTTCTCTTCTCGGATCAGGTAGCTCAGAAGATTTTGTTAAAGAGATGACAAATGCTATTGTGGACCTAGCAAAGGAGAAGAATTGGATATACGAAGTTGAAAAGGTCGAGATAAGATCTGCTGGAAGCCAATGTCCCAATTGCAAAGCAGCATACAAGTATCCAGAGGAGAAAGTAAGAGAAGATGGGACAGTAGAGTGTCAGAATTGTGGAAAACCATTCATCCTGTAGACATAATTGTTGTAGTCCATTATTCCAGACGAGATGCACTGTACAGATTATGCGTTTTTATTACGGTACTCTTCATCTCATCTGAGTATTCTACAATCAATTTATCCTTTAGAGATCCTGGAATTTCATCGCCTTCTGCCATCTTTTGCCCCGCGAGTCTAATCGCTTCAAGAAAATCTGAAAGATACTCTTTACCTTCATCATTGAACAACATCTGAGAGGCTGGTAGCAAGATGGGTACAGCCGTCGGATACAGCGCTCTCACTTGGTCGAAATTGTTTAAATCTGGAAATCCACAGGTGGCTGTCAGAACTAAGTGTGGGATTTTTCGTTGTTGTCTACTTGGATGACTGGTCTGTCCATCTTTGGCAAACATTTCTGGAAGGCTTAATGGGAATGTCCTTTCAACCATTCGTTGCATGTAGTGTGTAATGTTGCGACCATAAATCGGTGTACCAAAGAGCAATATGTCAGCTTCAGAAAGCTTTGGTATGATCCAGTCCATATCATCTCTATGGACACATACACCGGGAGTCTTCCACCAGCATGTGAAGCAACTCAAACATCCATTTATGTTCAAATCAACAATGTGATGTTTTTCAACATCTGTGTTTGACTTTTTGGCACCATCAATGAAGGCCTCCATAAGCACATCAGTAGTGCCCTTGGATTTTCTAGGGCTGGCATTAAATGCAAGTATCTTCATTTTGCTCGATTTTTGATTCGTCTATCATGTTAATATAATGTAGGTCGGCGCACGCAACAATCTTGGTAGTAAGAGAAGTGGTGGACTGAGATGCCGCCTATATTCTTACCTGCAACGAACGCATTAGCATAGATACACAATCTCTAAGACCTTTGATTGCCTATACTCTCATTGAAGTCATTAATTATCCCAAGGTGGACTCCTAGTGTCTGATGATGAACCCGAACTAGAAACAGCGCTCAAAGTAGTTGCAATCATGCAAACAATAGCTGAGGACCTTGATGAATCAAGTAAGAAAATGTGGCGCAAGATGCTCGGAATCTCAGACAAACCGAAGAAGTCACCAAAAGATAACAAACCATCGACTAGTAATCCTGAATGAGCTTCTCGTGAATCTCTACCGAAGCGACGGGTTTACTGCCCACGATAATCTGTTTGACAGTTTTCAATTGAATACCGACAAATCCAGGAAGAGATATGATGAAGGACAATGGTGGACCGAGCGAGATTCGAACTGTTTGATTGCTAGCATAAATCATAATCGTCAGTCAGCTAATTTTCGCAGCCACCCTACACTAATGATTGTTGACAACTCCACAATTCTTTTAACCGAACCTTCCAGCATAGCGACTCGCACAACATGTGCATAACTGTGGGCCGGTAGATCAGCCCGGTAGATCGCTTCCTTGGCAAAGGATTCGCTTTGGCGAACCCACCAAACTGGAAGAGGTCGTGAGACTCCGTATAATTCTAAGATATGGGGCACGAATTCGAATCTCGCCCGGTCCACCACTATTTCTTACTTACGCTTCTCAAGATCTAAATCGTTCCATATCATCCCAAGGGTATCTCTAGCCCATGTAACCTGTCTGTGACATTTATTGCAAAGGGCTACCCAGTCATCAGGATTCAAATTTCGAAGATATTTGGTTGAAGCAAGGATGCGTCTTTCGTGGGTTCTACCGTCTTTCCTATGAATTACCATCTTCTTTCCCTCCTCGATTTCACCACAGAAATGACAGCTTTCTCCGAAGAGTGACTTGCGCACTTCCTTGGCACTCTCCCTAGGATTAACACCTGTAATTGGTTTATCATAATCCTCTCGTGTTAGTGGTTTGAAACTTTCTTTACTCACCCCAGATGCCTGTTCTCTCCGAGATTTGATGTAATCATAATCTTTGTTTACCCATTCCATTAGCCAGTGTGTACCCCTATGACACGGTATGCAGAGTGGAGCCCATTCCTCTTTGTTCAAATCACACAGAAATCCCTTTCTCCATAAAGCCTCTTTGTGATGTTCAGATCCATCTTTTCTGTGAATTGCTAGTTTACGTTTCTCCCCTTTCGTTTCAATATCACAAATATCACATTTAGTCCCAAAAATCGACATCCTGAGTTCTCGGAGTCTTCTTTGTGTTTCCCGTCTACGTTTAATGCTTGCCTCACGCCGCTCATCATCACTTTCGAACTTTCTTTTTGAAAGACCACGTCTTTCAAAGCGAGAGGTCCACCCTTGCTGCTGGAAGAATCGGCTTAAAGTGGCTTCACCAACACTGAAACGTTTCGCAATCTTACGTTGAGTCAATCTGTCATCATAATAGAGTCTGTGAATTTCTTTCTCTAAACCATCGAGCTTTTTCCTACGATATTCTGATTGTTTCCCATCTCGGGAGACTATCAGCAGGGGCTTCATGTCTTCTTGTGTTGTCTGACTCTTATAATCACGTAGAAGAGAATTGTGGAGTAGTTGCAGCGGCAAGTCATCATATTATTATGTTTAGCTATATGCTTGGAATTAGAAATTCACATTGATAAGGCTCTTGAACAGCGATTGAGCTGATGACTAAAAAGAGGGAAGTGAGAGAAGTCCTCTCACTTTGTTGTTTATCTAACGTCTTCTTGTAAAGACTACCGCAACTATGATAATTACTCCTACGACTCCCGCTCCAGCTAGAAGTAGAGTTGTATCAATAGGAAAGACGTCACCGACAGTTGTTGTTGTTGTTGTTTCAGAGGTTGTTGTTGTTTCTGTTGTTGTAGGTTCTGGGGGTGTGATCAGGATTTCGTCATCCACTGTGATGTTGTCAATCCGGGAAACTGGATAAGTAGCAAAGTTATTCCCTTCCCTAAGAAGGAACTTGTCTGATATGTCATAAGTTGTATCAACTACCACAAGATCCGGTTCAGCTGTTGTGGACGTTGCATTGGCATATACATGGAACCCTCCTGTAGTGTTACGAGTTATATCATAATGAGTCCATGTTTCGTAGAAGTCCTCAAATATAGTGAAAGCTAGTGATACAGAAGTACCTTCATCATATCTTATTAAAAATATAGTACACTCAGATATCCGAATACCATATCCTGAATAGGCTGGAGAAGGGGTTACATCTCCACTAGCAAGGAAAATGATATTTTGAGCATGTATGCCTGAATGAGCTGGATGCCAGTGATCAATACTCCAAGTTCCAACAGTTTGGGAACTAGCATGCGATATTATCCGAACCGTAACTCCGGATTCACTTTTCAGCTCTCCATCAGTAACCAGAAAATCCCCAAGTTCTACAGTCCAACCATCATAATTCCCATCATCGAAGTCGTCACTCCACACAACAGCTGCAGCTGACTGCGGGAATAACGAGAAGACAAAGATTAGACCAAACATTAGAGCAGTGAATTTCATAATTCTTGTTTTCAATTTCTCGCCTCCATATTATAATGTCTTAGAATCTTATTATGAATCAAGATTCGGTATATAGTGTACTATCTGTTTATTATATCTTTTGGTCATATGAACAATATAAAAATACAAAATTCAACAAATGAATTGATAAGATATCAAATTGGCACTTAAACTGTTGAATAGTAACATTTTACTTACTGAAAATACTTAATGGAACGGTAAAAGAATTGTGGAGTGAAACTCTTTCTAACAAAAGTTCATTTTTGAAAAACGGTTACTAGAAGTATGCCTTGTATTCTGTCCCATACTCTGGTGATGGAAGAAATACTGCTTCATGAAGTGTGTGACCTGTAGAAGTTTCGTAGGATTTTCCTGTGTAGAAGAGTTCATCGTGAAACCGCGACATCATCAGTCTTATCGGAAATCGGAATTCTGAATGCAGGAGAACAAGAATGTCTTTCACAGTCCTGGGAGTTTCAGCAGATACTTCATAGTTTCCTGTTTCTAATTTTGCCAGCTTTCGTTTGGAATGAATATAATCTACAATCCATACGACAATAATGAAACCAGCAAATGAACCTGCCAACCAAAGAATCTCGGGTATAATAGCCCAAATGGTCATGAGAATAAAGACCGAAATAGGAACAACATAAACTCCATATTTAAACGTCCTAAGATATACATTGAGCGCCCTAATATGGACCTCGGGACAATAAATGCTTAGTTTTTCGATGACTGCTCGTGTACTGTAGGTTGGATGATCCTCATGAAAATCATATTGCATTGGTGCTTTCGAATCCAAACAATATCCTATTTCCTCAATTCCTGCTCCATGAGCATCTAGATATGAAATTCCAATTGCAAGTTGGCATCTGTCAACACCTTTGAATCTGGGTTCATACCATTCAGTGATCCATTTCTTACCATATACGATACTAAGAGGAAATGAAACAATAAATACTGGAAGTAATATCCATCCCAAAATAGCAAAAAAGTCAAGAAAAATCGTGAGGAACATAATTTCTCCCGAAAAAATGCATATGAGGCCACTTATTGTTAGATTCCGACCTAGCCGAGATTCTCTTCTTCTGTAGATATCATAATCATTCTGTTCAACTCTGTCCAGAAATTCCTTCAGTTCGCTATCTTCTAAGAACCTATCCGGATTCACGATTCTTCTTCCTGCTTCTTCAGTTTCCACAAATGATTTTGTTTTAGAAACAAATACCCGTTCTTCTTCTGTTTCAAAAGATGGAATATAATCAGGATATTCATCTTTTTCTATCAGGATTTCCAATATCTTTGCAACAGCTATTCTTGAATCTTGACGTTTGCCAATGAATAACCTATCAAAGATTGCCATTGGGACTGAAGCTATAATTATTGCAATATTGATGAACGAAAACCACAGGTAATAATCTGTATTCTCGCTTAGAATACTTGAGAGCAATACAGCTGATAAAATTGTGAGGATTATTCCAAAGGCCAATCTATTGATTTTGACCTTTTTCGCAAACTGTCCAGCATTGATTGTCCATTGCCCATCCGGTTTCATGTCATATTTTTCGGTTAGATTTTGTTTTTCAGACTCTGAGTATTCATCTGAATTCCCTGATGTATAAATCTCTACCAATTCTTCAGGAGCAGGAACCCTACGTTGACCACTTTCAACAGAGCGGATACGATCACCAATTGAGCCCTCAACCCTCAGAAGTTCATCAAGGATATCTTTTGCATTTCCATCATTCTCTTTCGAAATTCGTTCCTCTAGAATTTCAATGCAGTTGTCGATATAGATATGTAATTTTCCAACTGCAACATCCTTTTCTTCGTTATCAGCTGGGTATTCCGGTTGCAGATATTTTTCCATAAGCCACATCAATACAGGAATTACAAAGAAGTAGATACTGGAACTACTCACTCCCTCTAGTGCAGTGTCGAGAACCATAATCGAACTATTGAAAAATATAGGAATTATTCCTAGATTCAGGATAACAGCTAGAATCAGTAGCCCTCTGGATACACCATCCGAGTAATAATACGAGATCAATATTCCTGCCGCACTCCCAAATATAACTATGAGTTCAATGTAGCCTATCAGAGTTGCACTGTATAGGAGCAAAGCGACTAATTCGGAGTCAAGGTAAGATTCCAATAGCTTTGTGAATATGTAAACTAAGAAAACTCCACCATACGCGATAATAACGATGATGCCAAATCCTATCATGGGATTTGCATTTTCCCATTTCCGTGATCCCGCTGAACGTATCACTAGTTGATGAAGAATAAATGAAAATATCATTGACCCCAATATTATGATTGGAAAAAATTCAAGCAAAAGTGGAAAATCTATGATACTCATTTCTATCAATTGCATTAATCGTGACTGGGGATAAAGTTATTCCTAAATTCGACTCTATTTTCACATTGTTCTTGCTTCGGTTGCTCCGCGGAGGTAAATTGATGAAACATAAATTGCTCTGGGAGTTCCCCTATTCCCTTGATACTGACCGTCTAGTCATTAGAAAATATGAGAAGGGAGATGGACAGAAGTACTTCGCGCTGTTTGAGAGGAACAATAATCGCGAGGAACTCAAAGAACATGTCGATGAAGCAAAGTCGGTCAAAACTGCGGAACAGGCAGAGATTAGAATTAGAGAACATGAAGCAGAATGGATTGCACGAAAAAGACTTGTCTTAGGGGTATGGCTCAAAGAAACAGAAGAGTGTGTAGGGCAGATATGGATCGAACCAAACAAGTGGGACGTACCATCATTCGAGCTCGGATATTTCATCGATGCAGGATATCAGAGAAAAGGCCTTGCTCTTGAGGCATCTATTCGCGCACTGCAGTTCCTCTTTGAAGACCTCAAAGCTCACAAAGCAATCATAATCACACAGAACACAAATGAAAAGAGCTGGAAACTTGCTGAACGACTTGGTTTTGTGAAAGAAGCGCATTTTAGAGAATCACATATCAAAGATGGAAAACGATGGGGAATGCTCCACTACGGTATGCTAAAAGATGAATACAGGACTGCTTTCAATGAGATAAATAAAGACACGTAATCAATATCTTCATTCTACCAAAAAAGACTCAGTATCTGATTCCTGTTCGGATGTGTCCAATTCCTCGCTCCATGGAACCTCAATCTTAGTTGGACGAAGTAGGCGAACTGATAGTAGTGCCAATACAGGGATTATCGGAATTGGGAGAATCAAAGAATAGATTGGAACATCGTCACCCATAGATCCAATTGGAATGAACAACATTGGGAGCATCAATAATATTGCAACTAGTGTGAGTAATATAACACTTCGAAGATAGGATCTTTCGCTGGATAATCGGCCATTAGCATATCTGTACGCTTGATATCCAATGAGAACATAGGGAAGCCAAAATTGAAACATTACTAGTGCCATTGGAGTAGGTCCGCCAACTACAAGATTGCCTCGTCGTTGAAGCACCCAAATTGGTGCGTATATCATGAGTGAATCGAATGTTTCTGGGCTCCGATAATCAAATAGGTATGGTAACACGAAGGATAGAGCAAGTATTACTTTTGCAATAGTTACTGATTTAGCTCTAGGTTCAAACTGATATCCTGCTGACAATTCCACCAACCCCAAACACGCCAGTGCATGAAGGAATATAAAGTTTGAAAGGCAGCTCTGACTTAGACTATTAGGTAATGAAGAAGATGGGACTACAGCTATGGAAGAACAATCCTCTACCTACACAACGCCAATTCAGAAGATTACGCTGGAACAAATCCAGACTGAAGGGTTGATACTGGATATCGGAGGCGGTGGCGAAGGATTGGTTTCAAGGATTGGAGGAACCAAGGTCTGTGCAGTTGATATTCGCATAAGCGAGATCAGAGAGGCGCAGATACATAGACCTCCTTCAAACTGGTTTGTGGGCGATGGTCAGGCTTTATGCTTTCAAAAAAATGTGTTTGACGTTGTCACCCTCTGGTTCTCACTGGGGTATATGAGCGACTGGTCGATTAAACAAAAAGTTCTGAAAGGAGCACATCGAGTCCTAGGTGAGAATGGTAGATTATCGATATTGGGTAGTAGAATTCCAGAATCATGTGAGCGTCTTATCTTCTGGGGACACTTCACATTTCCGGATGGTACTATTTCACAAATCGGATATGGAGTGAGTGGAGGGCAGGAGCAGACTCTAGAGCGAATAACTGAGTTGCTTTCAGATATTGGATTCAAGATACGGTTTCAAAAGGACAACAACGAGTGGTTTGAGATTCAAGCTGTCAAAATTTAGTTGAACACTGTTGTTCAGTGTTCCAAAACCTTAAAGTACAGACCGTTGTCCGCTCTGATATTCAGACATCTGGTGAGAATCAATGAGCCTAGCAGTATGGTGGAGACGTGGCAGTAAGCCCGGTTTGATAATGATGTTCTTAGGAATCGCAGGTCTAGTGCAGATTCCAATCCTCTGGCACGCTCAGGTTTACGTCAGTGTTCTGAGCGCAGAAGTCCAACTTCTAGTTTCACTGGGAGCTATGGCTGTTTTAGGAGCCGCTTATGTCCTCATTGCAGAGGCAATGTACCGTTGGGCCCACATTGTATCTAAGAGAAAGAAGAGGAGGCGTCAGAAGGCTCAAACGAACTGGATAGCGAAGCTATCAGCTTTTGCTCGTTCTTCGACTGACATGCCTGCTTTTGTTGGTGTAGCTCTCCTGACTTGTATATTCTTCTTGTTCTATTTCATACCCTTCGGAATAGCTGATGCAGGGAGCCTACCTTCATTCCTTGCTAATGTTGCATTTCTCGACCCACTTTTCATCTATCCCCTTGCTGTGAATTCTGCAGCTATTGCAACTGCGGTTCTAGCAAGCTACATGAATTACAAGATCAAATAGATAGTCACTGGCGCTATCTTTATATCGCAAAAACAGTGGATACCAAAATATCAGCAATGCCGAGGTAGATCAGCCTGGGAGATCGCACGGCTGAAGACCGTGTTGTCTTCGGGGTAAACCCGATGACACGGGAATTGTCGTGTGTTCAATCCAATTGGGACTTGTCCCAACGGGGACAGATCACGCCCTCGGCACCATTTTTCCTTATTCTTGAATGAAAAATCCTTCAGATTTCAGTTGCATCTGGGATTGCTGAACGTCATCTACGCTCTGCTTTGATAACCAATCTAAGATAGCCTTCTCTTTAACATCAAAATTTGGTCGGATGATTAATGCACACTTCTGCACTTCGATTTTTCCCTTGCTTGCCATCTAACACTTGCTCTACTTGATTTCTCGAAATATGATATTCGTGCAGGTTTAAGGCTAATACTGATTCCTAAACTTGTGGATATTACCTTTTCATTGTCAATTAGTTTATTGCGATACTGTTCAACAACGCGGGATAACTCGTTTGCAATTGTAGATATGTGAATATCTCTATGATTTTTCAAAGAATCTAAACGACCAATTGGGATAGACTGCTCAGTAACAATTCCTTTATGTTTATACATTTCTCGCGAATGTTTTAAGAATTCTAATGCATCTTGAGAGATTCTAGATTTGAATCCCATGGATGGTCCTTTCTTACCATCAAATATTGCATGTGATCTTGACCAATTAATTACACCATTTTGGTCAACATTCCCTTCTTGGGCGAGCATCTCCTGCATATATCCACATTTCGCAATTGTTGACCACTGCTGAAATTCATCTGGAAGACCATAGTTTAGAATTGTCCTGTCACCGGAAGGAATTCCCCAATTATTTAATGCACGAGCGATTGGACTTGCAATGTAGAACTCGTAGTCGCCCTTCCTCTTACGAACGGACCCACTACTATAGGTTGAACCAAAATTATCAAGTATCTTCTTGACGCGGTTTATTCTGTCAAAGCTGCCTTCTGTAAGATGCAGACTCCCCACTTGAGGAATATGGCAATCACTAACTGCTATTGCAATCAGGCTTGCTTTTAGTACTTCAAGATTATCTGCAACTGGAAATCGGGGATTCTCAATTCCACCATGCCCATTGGCTCCAGAGATTTTTGTGATTCTACCTTCAAGTTGGTCTATAGAAATTCCAGCTATATCACATAATAGGTGGAGTGATGTCCCAGGAATTCGAGGATTATCTTTTGTAATAAAATCTCGATTTATCTGAGTAAATTGTTTAGATAATTCATAGATATGATGGACAGCAGTAACCATTGAGTTCAATTCTAAATGAGAAGAGGCTTCCTCAAATATTCTATTCAAATCCTGCATTCTGTTGAAATAGAAGAACTGATTGCCAAATGCATTGAACAACGAGTTCTTCTCTTGAATCCAAACATAATGTCTATCATCAACAATCCCTGAACGAAATTGGTAACCTGATTCCCCAAAGGACTCTCTTTCTGCTATTGTAAGAGGGTCATTGGCAGTGGAAAAGATAACATGAGAGATTCTTTTACTATCAAAAATGGAAAGTTGAGTTGATTCATTATTGTTCATTTCAAGAGGATTCATTTTCCGAAGATATTCCAACTGATTGATCAGACTTGGTTTCTTCTTTCCTGTTGCCCATCGAGTGACCGTTGTTCTATGAATTCCATAACTGGCAGCAAATTCTCGATATGCGTTCGGTGTCTGTTGGATTATTTGATTATCTAGCGCCTCTAGTAACGAGCAGTAGATTTCTGCTTGTCTATATCGTTTATTGAAATTTGGAGTCGTTATGATTTTCCAATGCTTATTCAAGGTTTCATTCAATTTCTCATTAGAACGAATTTCCCATACTTGACATTCCCTGATTGATAAGTTCAGATTGGTTTCAGGAGTATCCTGCTTGTCAAAAACTTCTGCACAGACTTCTCGTAATAATTGGTCTCGCTCCTCTTCTGTGAGTCGACGTTCACGAATCTGCACTCTGAGATCCTCTTCATCATCTTCCAGTTCATCAAATTCTCTGAATTTAACCATGAGTGGACCTCCTACATCTATATTCGACTGATCCTTTAGATAGACCACTAAAACGAGTTGAAAATAAGGTTCTGAATTTCATTTCTTATTCACTAAGTCAAATGTCGACGAAAGTTATGTTAAAGACACCGTACCTTAGAGTTGTTCATTGGACACGTTTGAATCACTTTTGGTTACATTTACTAAACAAGGATTGTCAAAAGGACAACAATTCATACTGAAATTGAACCAATGGACAAGTCAAGCTGTTCTTTGGTTATATCGGTTCAAATCACGCCCTCGGCACCACTTTTTTCGATCCATAATGACTTTTCGGCGTATCTTTTTTTAACATATTTGAAGATGATAATTGAAATTACTCCAATGCAACTTAGTACTAAAGTCCAATGATTGTATAGTATAATATTCCATTCTTCTGGAAGGTAGTCAGTGAATTCATAACTGACTATTTGTGCCTGAGCACTGTTTGCGAATACTAGGTACCATATACCGCTGAAATCAGTTGTGAACTGATAACTTGCACTCTGAGCTATGATGTGATATTGGCATAATGCAACAGCTGGAAGACTACCCTGATGAAAGTAGTCACTATGAACAATAAAAAACTCAAGTGAGGCACTCTCAGCTGAAAATTGAACAACAACAATCCTCTCAGAAGCACATTCGATTCCAATGACTTGTACCCCAGAAACTTCTATTTGCAAGCTCCCGCTTGAGGAATTCATCGGGACAAATAGACCTGTCTGTGGAACTATTAGCAATCCGATGATTCCAATAAGCACTGTGATATTGATTGCACTCATGCGCTACACGCCTTTGCGTTCTGGTAGTTATGAACTTAAATGATTTTTCAGAGTTCCTGTTCAAATCACGCCCTCGGCACCACTTCTTTTATCCAAAAACGTCATTTTATCAACCTCTGAGTGATAATATTCAATGCAAATATTAGAAATAATTTGATCCAGTGTGAATAGGGAGAGGATTGGATTTGAAGCAATCAGGACAATGTCCAAAGTGTAACAGTTTGAGTATTTGGAATAATTCTCAAGTTCATAAAAATAGAAAACGACCTACAAGAAGGTGGATTATTGTTAGGCTAGCTCGTTGGCCTTGGAATCGCAAATATGCGTTCAAAGATGAGTATGTTTGCCTTGATTGTGGATACTCTGAAACTTTCATTGATGAGGATGGACTAAAGGCCATTAGAAAATATGGAGCTACTGATTAGGATAAGTAGCAAGGGTGTCCTTTGTCGTTTTCTTAGCCTTTGTTGAATTCACACCCTTTTGCTTTACCCAGAGATAGGAAAAAGCTACAGCCAAGTATACCGCATAAGCAACTACCTCAAGTGCGGACGGATTACCATTATATCCAAACAGTGCTTTTGCTAATCCACCTATTGCACCCTTATCATGAAGTAATGGATAACTACCGTCAGACAAAAGTGGTGGATTGATATTCCAAACCTCAATCGGGCCGATTAAGAGCAAACCAGCTTCTTGCAATTCATGTATTCCGTATGCTATCATTCCTGCCGCAAATAGAATGAGAAAGATAGAGGTCCATTTGAAGAGAGATCCGATGCTAATTCTAAGAGACCCCTTGTAGATACCTATTCCAAGAACCACAGCAATTGATAGACCAAGAGCAATCCCGATGTATATCTGAATTCCATCTTGAATGAAAAGTGCCATGCTGAACAGAGATAGTTCGACTCCTTCCCTAAAGACTAATGAGAAACTTAGAAGTGCCAGACCGATTCCACTCTGTTTGACAACAGAACTATCCATAGAGTCCTCAATTTCCTGAGTGACTCGGGCACCAGCATTCCACATCCACACTATCATTGTTGTGAGAAGAATAGCTGCGATGAGTACCACAACCCCCTCAAACACGTTCAACATGGACCCTTCAAAGATTCCCCATAACAGTCCAACAACTACAGCTACACCCAGACTTGCGATTATAGCTACAATTGTCCCGTAGAGCACATATTTTCGTAGATTTAGCTGGTTGGTCTTTCTCAGGTAGGATAGCATTATGGCAATTATCAAGGCGGCCTCTATACCTTCCCTAAGAGAAATGATAGTTGGAGTGATTATCATGCTTGTTCAGTAAAATATTATTAACGATAGTTAATAATATTGTCATATGTATCTTAACGATGATTGAGTAATAAGATTCAATAGAAAGGTCAGTGATAGGTTACTGCAGTATGACAAGGGAAAGGATTGGATTTGAAGCAATCAGGTAAATGTCCAAAGTGTAACAGTTTGCGTATTTGGAATAATTCTCAAGTTCATAAAAGTGGTAAGCGACCTACGAAAAGGTGGATTATTTTTAGTCTAGCTCGTTGGCCTTGGAATCGCAAATATATGTTCAAAGACGAGTATGTCTGCATTGACTGTGGATACTCAGAAACGTTCATTGATGAGGAGGGTCTAAAGATCATCAGAGAATATGGAAGAGGTGATTCGTAATGAAGTTTGAAGATTACTTGAAACCGACAGAATACTGTGATAGTGACCATCGAAAGATAATTGCTAAGGCAAAAGAACTTACACAGAATATTGAATCTCCTAAAGAGAAGGCCTTGAGCATTTTTCACTATGTGAGAGATGAGATGAAATTCGGGATGTACGATTTCGTTAGAGCATCTGAAACTCTTAACAAAGGAGTTGGTGATTGTGGCAACAAAGCCAATCTCCAAATTGCACTGCTACGTGCAGTAAATATTCCAGCAAGATATCGAATTATATCTCTAAGAAAGGAGTGCATTAAAGGTGTAGTTTCAGATATGTTCTATAATGAAGCTCCGGACGTAATACCTAATCATCCCGGATGTGAGTGTTATCTCTCCGAAAAATGGATTTCTTCTGACACATCATTTGACAGAGATTTACTTGAAGCTGCTTACAAGAAAGGCATTTTCAGTAAAGAAGAGATTCCAACAATCGATTGGGATGGTGAGAGTGATTTGAATACTTTGCATTACTGGATGGTAGAGGATAAGGGAACTCTTCATTCACTTGATGACTTAGTTAGAGAAGCTGAGAAAGAGTTTGAGGAACTTCCCATCGATAAAGATCAGCTAGAAATGGTAATCAGACAATCAAATGAACATACTAACAGCCTAAGAGAATAATTGTCGTAGATAGCTCCACTTGACCACTGTCTTATATTCAGGCTTGAAATCCCACAATTTGATTGAAATGACCTGCTGCAGAATCATACCAAGTGCATAGCATAAGGATGAGTTCGAGTAAGATTTCTTGTTTTGATATATACAGGCCAGTGGTCTAGCGTATGACATCTCTCTGATATAGAGAAGATCGGAGGTTTCAGTCCTTCCTGGCCTACCAATGGGATGTTGGTCTAGCTCGGTGAATGACATTGCTCTTATATGGCGAAGATCGGCGGTTCGATTCCGCCACGTCCCACCATTTCAACTCCATCATATTTCGCTACTGAGGAGACCTCATCATATCCCAGTGCGGAATATCTGTATTAGGCACCACACCCTCAGCCAGAACTTCAAAGCCATAATGTTCATAGAGTGATACGTTCGATTCACTCTGAGCTTCAAGATAACCATGTATTTTACTCTCGTCAAGATGTGTTAGCATTGGACGAATCAACTTACCGGCGAAACCTTGACCCTGCATTTCGGGGTCTACTGCGAATGAGCCAAGGTGTAAGTATGGAGTTGTTGCGTATTTCTTCCTGCGCGTACTTGAGAACTCACCGACCTTCGTCATTCTGTTGATTAATGAGCGACCAAAGATCCTGAGCAGCTTAAATCCACCCGATCGAAATTCTCGCCATAGATTGCTGTCGATTGTTTTCGATGGTATCCAAATAGCAATACCTTCTACTTCATCAGATGTAGTAAACACTTCTCCGTATTGTCGACCTTGTTTCAGCCTGTACTCGAAGAATAGAGGTAAGAACCGTTGTCGTTGTGTTTCATCGGGAAAGAAATGTGCATTCAGTGGATCATCCCAAAAAGCTCTGGTCATAACATCTACACACTTCTGAAATGAAGATTTTGAGAGAGGAACTAGTCCTTCGAGAGAAGATACCATGGCACGTACCTAGGTAATATTGATGTTATGAACTCTTACATAACTTGAGAATGAAGCAATCAAGCGAATTTAAAAAAGGAGAAGAGTGAGGGACCAGGTCCCCCACTGTACATTATCTATTGTGACTCGTCAGGTTCTGTGTATCCATCAGGGTATACTGTTTCTTTCTTCTGGAACTGATCATGTTCGCCTAAGATTCTCTTCCAGAGAGGAGTCCTCAAGCTACGACGTTCACCCCAGTTTCCTTGCCACCAGATGCCCTTGCCAGCACGAAGATACATTGTGATCTTCATAGTTGAAACAATAATCCTCCAGACTGAAATCACTACTGTGACGAACATTATGACTGCCCATATCCAGTCGAATGGGGGGAAGGGGATACTGTGTTCTATGAAGAATTCTACAAGATTGAATAGACCCCAAGAACCATCACTATAGACATAGACGTATCTTAGCGGCCAACCGATGTTGAGAAGAACAATTGCAAATGCGATCCAGACAACACCGAGGATTCCCTCAATTGCCAAGTTGAAGTTGTTTTCTCCTCCAACGAAGAAGAGTGCTCCTCGAACTGCACCCATGAAGAGAAAGATTACCACAAGCAGGTATACGTTCACAAACTTGGGTGTATAAAGCAACACAATTCCAGGGAGTACCAAAAGGATTCCCCAAAAGATTCCCATAATCATGTCACCAAGTGCATCTAAGCGACCCTTGGGTTTGAAACCCTCTACACCAAGACCAAAGATAGTTTCAAGTGTTGTCTTATCAGTCAAGGGCTTTTCACGATCAAAGATACTGATGATACCTATTATTGCAATGATGATGAATAGGTTCAGGAAGATTATGATTGGAATGCTAACAGGCCAATTCTGAATGTCAGCTCCAAGCAATTGAGTCAGTGTGACTCCAAGCATGGATGCTCCAATTACGAATGCAGCTGCAATACCAACTATCACAACAATAATTCGGATTACTGGATTGACATATTCTGCAGGAACAGGACCTACTTTCTTGCCTGAACCAGCATACTCGTTAGCTACACTCTTAGGTTCGCCCATTCTTTCAATGGCCATCATAGCAGAACCAGCAGTCATTGTACCTTCGCCGATTCTCTCAGCCTCCTCAATAAGGTGGGTCTGAAGCTCGACGATTGCATCTTCGCTGTCTAGAGGAAGATATACCCTAACACGATCAAGATATTGCTCAATTAATTTCAATGGATCATTACTACTCATATTATTCAACCTCATTAACGACTTCACGCATCTCGCGTGAGAGAACAGACCAGGTCTGCGTCATTGCTCCCAGAGCCTTCAAGCCTTCCTGAGTAACTGTATAGTACTTCTTGGCCTTGGCAGGATCTTCATAGTCCCATTCGGACTTTAGGAGTTCACGCTTCTCTAGTCTTCTCAGCAAAGGATAGACTGTGCCTTGCTCAAGAGCCAAGAAGGACATCTTCACATCGAGCAGCTTGACAACCTCGTATCCGTACGCCCTTTTCTTACTAAGAAGGGAAAGGATAGCAAGGGTCACAGCACCTCGTTTGACTTCCTTGGACCATCGGTCCAATTCATCTTGCGTCTTTTTTGTCATTGACACGTTGTTTACCTCTGTATTATATTATATTCGCAGACATTGTGTGTAATACTCAATGCTGTGCGACATACAGTACTGTGCATAATTTGTATATAAGTATTACCAACTAGGCTATATTACCACCCACACGTATATTTGAAAGAGAGTTGATTCCACAGTGGAGGAATAAACAGTGACTGTGCAAGTACGTGTTAAACGACTCACTCCTGATGCAAAAATTCCAAAGGCTGCAAAGGCTGGTGATGTTGCCTTTGATCTATATTCTGTAATTGACCATGAGATTAAGCAAGGAGAACGTTACGCTGTACCAACAGGAATCGCAGTGGAGATTCCTCCAGGGTATGAAGGACAGGTACGACCAAGAAGTGGACTTGCATTGAAAGAAGGTATCACAGTTCTCAATACTCCAGGGACAATTGATAGTGGATATCGTGGAGAGGTCAAGACCATCATGATCAACCATAGCGATGTATCATTCCAGATAACCAAAGGAATGCGCATTAGTCAATTAGCAATCCGTCCAGTACCCGAAGTAACATTCATCGAGGTGGATGATCTATCTGACACGGATAGAGGTGAAGGTGGGTTTGGAAGTACAGGGGTCTAGACGAAGCTTCCGTAGCCTTATCTTGCTTCACGAATAATTATAGCTGGAGATTTCATTGCTACATTACATGCTTCTTGTTGCCATCGTAGCGACTATTGGGCTTTTGTACCAAGGCAGAAGGGCAAATTCCAGAGATAGACGATATCATAGCGAATCCGAAAAAATCCATGATATGACTCAACAACGTGCGAAGATAGTGGCAGATGTGGAAAAAGAACGCGCTCGCCAAAATGTCCGCCATGAAGGTGGATATTACTCCTACTAATAATTCTCAAATTTTCGAAGAATTTGAGTGATGAACTGGTCTCGAACAAGACCTCGTCGCAATGTTTTTAATCGACAGCCATCGTGAGTGATTCCACTGGGCCGGTGGTCTAGCCCGGCTATTTTATCATCCTTCGGGATGGTTAAGTCGCCTGAGTTAATCGGAATCAGTCCGATTGTCTAGTAAATATCTCATTGACAGTGAGATGGCCACGTGTTCAAATCACGTCCGGCCCACCACTTCTTTTCTCGCACTCATCTCTCTGAGATGGTCACCTCTTTCGAATGAAGACAACTAGTCCGAGAATCACTACAACTCCAATTCCAATATAGAGTAGATTGTCCATAATGAAGTCTTGAATTTCATTATCATAGAACCAGGTAGTAACTGGGATAGGAATCAGATATTCTGGCAGACCTATGCGTGTAACTGAGAGTGTCCCTATGACTTCCGAGGAAGTGGTATTGGTGAATGATGCTGTA
>JABCTV010000092.1 GCA_018238205.1 Candidatus Thorarchaeota archaeon | reverse complement strand
ATTTTGATTTCTTCAATTCTTTAGCAAACTTAGCATAATCAAGCCGAACAAGTAAATCACTCTTTGACATCTCTTTGAGTTGCTCGATTGCTTCCTTTGATTGCTTTCCATGTTTAAGATTCTCGATAATTTCTACTGCGGCCCCTCTCTGCGCGAACCTAGCTGAGGCTAGTTCCACTAGATATTGTGTGAAAGCATAGATATCACCATAGTACGGAGACCTTTCTGATTCATCCCGAACAAATTTAGTTCTATGCCAGAAGACAAGAGGTGCCAGTGACTTCACAATCTCAATGGTCACTTCCTGGGCTCCAACAAGCCAAGCAGCTGCTTTTGAGTATCTATTCAGATCCTTTGCTGCTCTGACACTGAGTGGGATAATCACCTTGTTACAGACACTCTTTGCTGTGTTGAAATGACATCCATCACAGAGACCAGTCTCTACACTAAGACCAGAAGATTGACTCTTGTCACCGCGTATACACGCTCCGAACTCGCGAACAATAGATCTCAAGTATTCAGAGGCCTCAGAAGATACTGGAACCTTATCAGCCAGATTCCAAATTGTCAGGAGATTCTCTTCCGTGAGAAGAGCTGGGACTTGCCATAATTCATCATAACCAAAGAGGCGGTCATCTCTCGCCGAAAGTATCAGTTCAAGGTCGCTCACTGTAGGCATCGTTATTGGAACTGCCATCCCAAATCTATCAAGGAACGGAGGTCCCATATCGAAGGTTCCTGCATCAGCAGGATTGAGGGTTGCATAAAGACAGAATTCGTTGCATCTCTTGACCTCATCATAATATTTCACTTCGCCCTCTGCAAGCAGAGAGAGTAGGATATTTTGAGAATGTGGAGTGAGTCGATTAACTTCATCAATAATCTTCCAAAAACCAGTTACAAAGGAACGCCATACAACAACTTCAATTCCATCTTTCATCAAGGGTCCAGGCCGAAGTGTTGCGACCATTTTCTCTTCTGTTAGCTGGGGGTGTCCTCGTAGAATGCCATCCTCAATCTCTTCTAGACCCTTCCCTGTCATCATCCGACCAAGGATTTTAGCCAGAGTTGTTTTTCCGCCACCATGGCCTCCAACCAACAGCATAGCAGAACGAGGAACCAGCGCATTGAGAACGCAGGATCCCACTATGAGAGGAAGTCTAGCAGTCTGAATCTTTTTGTTCTTACTACTAGAAGTGTATTTGATTTCCAAGTCTGTAGAATGAACAAAGAGACCTCTACTCTCTACTGTTGTTACTACACTATTCACTAACTCTCTCAGCTTGTCTGAAGGAATGCTCATTGTAACACAGCCTACAATATTGTAGCTCTATAACGCTTATGAACTTCGCATAAAGAGGCGCGAAATATCATAACTGTGAAGCGCGCGGAAATTTATCCACTCCGAAGATGTAATATGCCTTCAAGAAAAAAAACTATAGGCCAAACCGTGGGGTTACAAGTTGGGCGAAGAAAGAAATTATGCAGAAGCAGTCACCCTGACAGAACCAGAGAAACAACCTACTGAGAGAATAAGTCAGTACTCTGTTGTGACAAAAGCAATGGAGCATCATTCATTGATGAGTCGCTATGACAGCCTTAAACGAAACATGTCAGAGGCGGGTCTAGAATTCGGTGCTAGAGTACTCCTTATTGGACCACCAGGAACTGACTTTGAAGCATTTTCTCATCATCTATGCCGAGAGGTACCACTAAAATTGGTACGGTTCAAAATGGAGGAAATTCTCAATGAGGCTAAAAGAGGTTCTGAGTTAATTAGAGTTGGGTTTGAGTTCGCACGAAGAAACTCTCCTACAGTGATGTTGGTAGAGAGGATGGATGCAGTCGCTCCAAGTAATAGTGACCAGTCTGCTATACTTCTTGACGAAATCACTAGAACAAGTTGGGATGAGGAGGAAGTCTTGGTAATAGGTACAACAACTCGTCCAAATGATATCGATGCAGAGTTACTCTCAGGATTTGATAGAACCTACATCATTGAAGGAACTTCACTGGAGGATAGAGTTCGTATCCTTGAACAAGTCTTGAAAAATAGGGAGGATATCGACCCAACAGCAGTCGCTGAACTTACTGATGGGTGGAGCTTTACAAGCATGAAGCGATTAGCAGTGTCGTTATTCATGTCGGAAATTAATGAAACTGGCCAGATACCTCGAGAGCAAATCGAAGAGATTATTGAGAATAGTGGTGTGATACCTCTAAGTAATCCGCGATTTCTCGATTCTGTGATTAGAAGGACTGCAGGTACAACTCAACCACCAATGGATGCTCTCAGTAGTGAGTATCCAGACGACTTTCTGGATCAGCTTTACTTGATGGCTGTTGGGGAGAACTATGCTGAAACCCAACGGATCATAGAGGTATTGAATGATGGTATGCCACTATCAAAAAGTGATAGGGAGTTTCTTGCAAAGCACCCCTACCTTTTGAATGGTAGTCCAGAAGATCGTCTTACAAGATTGCTTAGAGCCAAGAAAAGTAGCGATAGACTTCATAGAATAATGGGTCGTTAACTAGGGGAACAAAATTTGAGTAATGTTAGAGCTCACATAGAGTCTGCAAAGTTGGATAATTTCCTCTCATTCTACTCGGGAGAAGTTTTCTTTGACAAAGGACTCACGGTGATAGCAGGACCCAATGGATCTGGCAAGACCTCGATTTTCCATGCACTCAAATTTGCCCTTGGATCAAATCAACGAGAGAATCGGTATTCCAAATGGAGTGATTTCATCCGTCATGGAGCCAGTACTGCCCAAGTAGAAGTTACTGTAAATGTTAATGGTCAGAATAGGAAGTTTCTACGTAAAATTGACAGAGATGGAATTCCAAGAGCATATGTAGATGGACGTCGAGTTAAGGCTGCAGAATTGCGACATATTGTCGACTCATTCGGTCTGGATACAGATAATCCACTAGTTTTCATTCCTCAGGAAAGAATCAATGCAATTCGAGATATGGATCCCCACGAAGTTCGTAGACTTGTAGAAGAGGGAACAGGTCTTGATACTCTGAGAGATAGGATCATCCTCCAAGAAACCGCAGTAATTCAGAGTCGTCACAGGTTGGAAACCGCTCTTACGGAATCAAAATCAGTGGAGCGAGAACTAGAACTTCTCCAGCACGACCTTACTAGATTGGATAAAAAAAGAGCTTTTCTGGAGCAAGAAAAATCACTTGAGCATGATTTGAAATGGGCATCATTGAATGATATCATAGAAAGAGTCCAAAATATCAAAGAAGAAATAGAGGGGAAAGAATCAGGACTTGTTTCGATTCTTGATGAGCAGACTGAGATTCAATCGAGCATATCTGAGAATGAGTCTGAAACTGAAGAGCTTACAAGCATGCTCTCAAATCTTCAGGTGGAAATAGGTAGAATTGATGCAAAAATAGAGGAAGAGGAAAGAAATCTTACACGATTAGAGGGTGATTCTAAGAAACAAGTTGGTGAGCTTCGAGAGTTAGAAAAGAAAGTCAAATCAGAGAGAAGACGCAAAGAAAAACTCCAAGAAGATATTGACCGAATTACCGCTACAAAAGAATCTACCATGGAAAAACAGAGAGAACTTCGAGAAGAGATTCAAGAAATAGAAGAAGAACGTTCCAAACTTCGAGATGAATTGGAAGCTTTTGCAGAATGGAATACTAAGAGAGCAGAAACACATGGCAAATACAAAGCGCTTCAGGCAGAGATAGAGGGTAAAGATCTGCTCCTCAGAAGCGTAAGAGAGAGAGTTCAAGTTGAGGAAGCAGAACTGCAAGCAATCGAAAGCAAGTGGTCTCACGTCTGGACAATCATGGAGAAATCTGATGAGAAAGAGCTGGCTCGTCGAAAGGGACAGCTTGAGAGAGAGATTGCAACACTAAATGAAGAGCGATTTAGACAGAGTAGCTTGGTTGCAACCTTACAGAAAGAGATTGATGACCTCAACGTAAGATTGTCAGAAACCTCAAAGAGAATGCCTGAAAGTGTGCGGAATCTGAAAGATGCAATAACAGAGCACAAGTTAGAATCAGTCACGGGTCCGTTGATAGAAGTATTCAGCGCAGATGATTCCATTGCCGCTGCTGTAGAGTCAGTCCTCTCAGATAATCTTGTTCTAGCTTTTATCGTTACGGAAGAAACGGATTTTCAAATTCTTCAAAAACTACGAGATAACGCAGAAGCTCCCTCACCACTCATCTTGTTGAAAGATTCAGGAGAGTTGTATGAACGACCAGTACTCAAGAGTTCTTCTGGAGTAGAAGGTTGGCTCTGGGATAATCTTAATGTTGATCCTGAAACCCAACTCCTATTGCAGAAAGCCATTGGTGACTTTGTGGTCACGAGGACAGCAAGGACTGCCACTAGGCTTGCAACAAAAGAAAATCTACGAGCAGTTACGATTGATGGACAGGTCATTATTCCATATGAGGGGAAAATAGTAAGTAATCCGAAGTTAGTACCTTCTGGAATGGTTTCAACTGCACCACTTCAAAGTAGGCTGTCAAGGGCAAGTAAAGAACTCACGACCGCACGTAAGCAAGTCACAGATACAATGACGAATCTAGACAACCTGACGGATCAACGTGAAGAAGTTCTTGATCTGCTCAGTCAAATGACTCGATGGGGCGGAACTTGGGAACGGCGAAAGAAGTTACTTGAAAATATACCTGAACAAGAAGAGCGAATTGTAGCACTTGATGATGAGTTGAAATTACTTCAATCGGATATAGGAAAAGCAGAGAGAGATCTCAGAAAACTGGACAATACTCAACCCCCTGAACGAAGTAGGTTGGTGGGACAGGATTCAGCACTTAGGATTAAGCATAGACGGCTACAGACAGAACTCACAAGAATCGATGGTAAAGCAAATGCAGCAGAGAGAGACGAAGAGGTCAAACGTCAAGACCTGAAGAGAATAGCAGAAGATGTTGAAGTGCTTTCAAATAGTTTGAATGAATTACGTATAGAGATTAAGGAATCTAAGAATGTAACTTCAGAGATACTTGAAAAAATCGAAGTTATGAAATCAAGTCAAGAACAGACTGAAAATAAACGTACAACACTTCTTGAAGATTTGACCGATCTTAAGGAAACAAATAGGGCAATCAGTGGAAGAATGGTAGAACTCAATCTCATGATTAAAGAACGTAAGCTTCAGGTTCTGCAAGGGAAAAGACAACTCACCAATATGGAATATGAAATAGAAAACCTACAAGCAGAACTAGATGGATTAGACCAACCAGAAACGGTTAGGCCCCTAGATGAAGTTAGAAATGAACTTGTGAAATTACGACACATTCTCGATGACTATCAAGATGTTTCAGAAACCGTAGCGCATACAGAAACCCAACTTAAAGACCGCCTGATGACACTTGTTGAGAGAGTGACAGAACTTCATGAAGAACTTGATGAAGCAGAGTCTGCTGTCAAGAGTATCCGTGAGCAATATCATAATGGTATGAACGAAACACTTCGTAAGGTCGAGAAAGGAGTCAACGAAGTTCTTGGAAGTGTGCAATTTCCAGGAAGTGTACGATTCGAGTTAGCAATGCGTGATGGTGATTATGGAGTAGAATTCAAATCAAGAATCAAAGCTGAAGGATTTGGAGATATTAGTGCAGGATCAGGTGGAGAGAGGTCTCTTATTGCTATTTCACTTATACTGGCACTTCAAAGATTCAACCCTGCTCCGGCGTATGTCCTTGATGAAGTAGATACTTTTCTTGATGCAACAAATACGGAGCTTGTCAGTAGATTATTCCACGATGCGTCAAGAAGAAGCCAATTCGTTCTATTTACTCCAGCAAAAAGCACTCATCTTCTAAAACACGCAGACAAGATACTTGGAGTAGTTTCACCCAATAGTGTGGAGCCTTCAGTTATCATCGAGAGCCCCAAGTTCAAAGGACAGTAGGAGGGAAAAAGATGTCTAATGATGAAAGCCTAGCAGAGCGGGTTTATCAAATTGTGCAGGAGGCTCGATCAGGAGATGTAGATCCTCTCGAAATTAGACTGACTGACTCCTATAGAGAACTACAGGAGCTAGCTGAAAAGCTCGATAGCAGATTGGATATTGACGAGATGCTAAACGAGGTCCTTGGTGTTAAGGTGAACAGAGTTCAAGAACTCGCGCGAGTCATAGCATCTCCTGAAATCTATGTAGCTCGTTTGAAAGGAAAATCAACAAAGAATCTGGCTAGACTACTTGTTCAAAAACAACCAGTTGTTATAGGACACCTTGAACATTCTTCACTTGGAGCATCACTTGAAAGAGTGGTACAGCTCATTGAAGCGCTATCGAGGGTACCCCCAGAAGATAAGATTCCAGAAATGACTCCACTACCTAATGGATTTGCACTTGATACTGAAGATTCTATTTTCATGGAAGACTTGGAGATATTCCTAAACTCAATCCCTTTAGAAGGAAAAGTCATTTTCGATAACATTGTCGAGAGTGACAAATTTGATCTCTTTCTGAAACATTTCCTCTATGTAATCATCCTAGTTTCACGAGGTAGATTGCTCTATAATCCCGTTACACGTGAGATTTGGAGACCTCAAGTCCCAGATGCAACATGAAAAAAAGAATCATGCCTGAATGATCAGGCATGAGCTTCTGCATGAACAACTGTTTCTTTTTCTACAGATTCTTTCTGTTTCTGAGGAAGAAGAGAATGTAGCTTGAATCTGGAAATCGCTGCAAAGCCAATCAGTGACACAATAACCAGAGCAATAGCAGCACCAATCAAGGGAGGACCTGTGGAGCCTACTGCTTCAGCCCAAACACCACCAATACCCATTCCAATAACCTGTACAGCATGAAATACTACACTGAGTAGTGCAAATACACGACCGCGCAATTCATCGTCTACTAGTTCCTGCATAAGGACAGTAAGTGGAATGCTCAACATCACATCTACAGATCCAATCAATGCCCAAGAGAACATTACTGTAACTAAATCATAGGCGAGAACTACTGCAAAGACTGCTATACCAGCAACGAGGCCAGCAGCAGTTACGATAAAGAGTGGTTTCTCAATCTCCTTCTTTCGACTAAAGTAAATAGCAGTTACAGCACCAGAGGCTGCACCTGCACTCAAGACAAGACCAATTTGAGCAGCGCCCAATCCAAGCTCTCCTTCAAAGTAAGGCATAAGGAGTGCATTCAGAATTCCTGAGGAGCCAGCAAGGAGCATTGCGAATACGAATAGAAATGAGAGTATTGAATTACCGACAACATAACGACCACCCTGAATGATCTGTGATCGTAGAGATTCCTTGTCCAAGTCCGTACGAGTTGGAATCAGGTTTGTCTTTATTCCTTGTAATGCAATCGCCGAAAATGCGAAAGTCATCGATGTAATTGCAAAGGCAAGAAAGTAATCGGGGGCAAGGAGTGCAACAAGGATACCTCCAACTGGAGGAACAACTAACTGAACAACCTGGAAAGTCATCTGAGATAGGGAGTTTGCTGCGACTAGTTCGTCGCGTTCTACAAGATTAGGGATTGATGCACTCCTTGCTGGAAAGAACCATGCATTGGCTGATGCGTAAATGAATGTGAGCAAGTATACCCAGTATATTGTGGGTAGAAATGAAGGGAAGTAAATGGTGAGTGGAATGAATATGATAACAATTGCTCGGACAATATCAGAAGCGACCATGATTTTCTTTCGATTCCACTGATCAACATAGACACCAACAAAGCCCGCGAAAATGACTACTGGAATTGTTTGTACTATTGCAAGAATTGCCATTGCCATGGCAGAACCAGTGAGATGGTAAGCATAGAACATCAGAGCTAGTGAGGAAATTGCAGTTCCAATATTCGATACTAGTTGTCCAGACCAGAGTCGGGAGAAATCTCGGTGACCGAGGACAGCTCTGAAGCCTTTGACCTCAATTTGTTCCTCAGTGCTTTCAACGGTTACAACTTCAGTCACTAAATTTACCTCCTAAGGTAAGCCCTAGTAATCGCCTCGGTGGATATCTTGGACTTTTCAAGATTCAATTTTCGGAGTTTCGGATTGATTTTTGTAAATGCCATTTTAGCACCTCGGAGTTGAGTCGTATGTAAAAACCAACGTTTCGTTGCATTGTACACTGATGTGTCTGTTTTCCATTGTCATGCGAATCATTCGAGAATTATCGTTTACAGTCATCATTAGTCACAATCTCCTATAGGTTGGTCACTGAATATGGTATTTCTGAGACTGACTGACCATAACTATGACCACTCTGTGACCAGCGGTCGGTTTCAGAGAGTTGCCAGTTGATCAGTCGCTCAGAGAGTTTCATGAAGATTACCTCACAACAGTAATGTAAGCGTAAGCAACGGCATCGGTTGATACCTTGCGTTTGTTCTTCAGCACAGATGAGGTTCGGTTGTTAGTTGTTAGAGCCATGATATTTCACAAGAATTACTACTCATGTTTAGTATATATAGCGGAGCCACTTTCGAGGGTCACAACTGAGAGTCACATGTTGTGACTAGGTAGAGGGCGCTTTTTGCAGCATGAAAGTCAGACTTTAAACAGGTAGTCGTGGCTAGATAGATATCTCATGAACGAATATGCTGTGCTGGTCAAGCTACTCACAAGAACAGGAACGCCCATTGGGGCAAGCATAGAAGACATGCTAGATGCACTTGGACTTCCCGAAGATACAGGACGGCATCTTCTATATCAAAAAATGGGAAGCCTTCACAAAAGAGTCACGCCACTTGGTCTTTTCATCAGACACAATCCAGTGGCAGGAGTATTCTACCTAGATACATCTGACGAAGTGAATCTATCTCAAACAGCAGCCCTACCTGATAGACTTGCAGCAACACTTCTTATCGTCATCACTCTTGCATATCAAGAAGGTGGCTGGGTTAGTGTGGATAGGGTACGTGAGTTCAGGAAGAAGGCACTGAGAGGAGTAATGACTGACCTAAGAGAATTGCAGGGTCAAGGTTATGTTGAGTTAGATCAGGATAAGAAACGTGTTCGAATAGGTACCCGAGTGCCCTTTGAGATAGATTATGAATCATTCTTCAAAGAGCTTGTTGAGAGCTAGACACTCGTGAAGTTGATGGCGCCTTCGCTAGTTTTATCAGTAGACAGTTTTTCCTGACACTCGGTTGAAAACTATGTCCCGACGTGGATTAAGATTCTCACAAACAACCTGCCCAATCTGTGGTAGTAAGGAAGTCGCCCGTGACGATAACAAGGGAGACCTTCTTTGCACAAACTGTGGACACATCATAGTCCGTACTGAATCAAGAGCAGTTGGTAAGTTCGATATTGCTCAGCATCTAAAGCGAAATGGAAAGATGAGCTTCCCAAATCTAAAGGAAGTAACTGGGGCATCCGATGACAAACTCTTCGGAGTACTTCAGAATATGGAGAACATGGGTCTTGTGATGCAATTAGGCGGCCAGTGGTCCTTATCTAAGAAGGGCAGCCGATGGTACCGTCAGAGACAGGGTCAGGAATGGGGATACTAAAACTCAAAGTGCAGGCCCCCACCATTAGTGGACACTATTTTTCCAGAACCAATGAATGAGATGGAATATCAGTATTTGATACTGATATCCCACTTGAAAATCAGGGCCTTCTCCTGCAAACAATGGCACCAACGATGAGAACTACTACTACTCCTGCTATCATTATAATAATGATAATTGTATCTATTTGATCTGTTGTAGTAACAGTAACGGTGACACTATCAGACGCAGTATTTCCACTCTCATCACTCGCTGTTAGTGTGAGATTATACTCACCGACAGGAAATCCATCCACAGATACTGAAACTGTTTCACCAGTTGAATTCCAAGAACCTGAGCGAAGAAGTTCATTTCCCAGATAGATTTCATAGGTGTCAGGATAAAGGTCAGTCATATTCCACTGGATTGTATTCCCTTCACTTCCAATTGTACAGTTAAAGTCAGCAGGATGGGTCAGAACGGGATCTGTTGTATCTTCAACAATCACCGTGATACTTCTACTCAGAGAATAACCAAGTGTGTTGAATATCTGTAAGGTGAAATTGTGACTACCAATATCTAATCCATCAGCTGATAATTCAACATTTGACCCATCCCAACTTGAGTTGGCCAGAAGCGCATCATCTACGAATTGGAGATATCTGAATGGATGATAACTGAATGCAGACCATAGAACAGTGTTACCTGTGGTTCCTGGTTCATAGGTTGTACTGGAAACTGAAGTAAGAAACATTGCCGATTCTAGGGCACTCCATGAACCATGAGTTGGCTCGTCGGATACGAATTTTCTAATGTAGAAATCATCCTGCCACTGATCATGGGCGCCTACAACTGCACAAGTCACCATTGCGACTGTGTATATTTGAGAGAGTGGTGAACCATTTTCGACATCTAGAGTGTGTGTAGTTTTTGCATTTCCATCAATGTAAGGTCGGTAGAAACCGTTGGTGAAATCTACTCCAACCTCATATTCATGCCATGTATTTGCAGATACTGTATCCATCTCATAGTATTGAGCAGTTCCATTGTAGGTTGCCCAATCGTTTTCATGAATATAACCAATATAGGCAAGACCTTCTGCATCGTCACTAGGATTGTAGAGACCCTCGTAAGCAATGAGTGGATATTTGTAGTTGATAGTACTTTCAACCCGTACCCATGTGTGAAACATGACATCTGTTGTTATCAGCGAATCAAGAATGGTTCTACATCCTCTGTTACTGGCTTGGGCATTTCCCCTTGCAGCATAAGAACCATGCTTGACGACAGAAGATTGTATTGACCAGGCATTCTCAGATGTATCCCATCTGTCGAGATCATTATTTTCAAAGTCATCAAAGAATATGAAAGTTGAAACGCCATCACTAACGTTTACTGCATCTGGATTTCCAAAGTAAACATAGATTACTTGGTCGTAATCAAGCGTGTCAAGAATCTCAACCCAGAACGTTGCGTTGTCTGATACATGCGACTCCTCCATCCAATAGTCAAATTCAGTGATTCCATCATTATCTGTGAATCGAATGTCACCGAAATTGGGCAGACAGTATCCATTGCAATAGAACTCATCAGCGGAGTCTACTCCTGTTCCATTGTGTACAACAATCTTGACTTGATAGTCATTCCCTGCACCCAGAGAGCCTTCAATGGAATGAGATTTCCTGAACTCCCATCCGGATAACCAATCTAGTCCATCCACGGGTTCAACCTCAAGAGTACCCCATTCACCATGACTTGGCTCGGATGCGATGCAATTACGAAGAACTATCCAATCTACTAAGGCGTATGCCCCTCCTCCAGCAGTGCCTTCTCCAAGGCTAACATTGCATCGTGAGTCAGCTATGTTGGTTGTATGATGAAACTTCTCGTTTTCATCCTGGAAGAAATAAGCATCTTCTGGAAACCATGTCAAATCATAGAGATGCCACGCATTCAGGTTGTCAACATAGCCATCGGTATTGGTTTGGATTCCGTTATTGGCTGTGGCGAATCTTATACCGTCAGTCCAAGAGTTTGCCCAATAGCTCACACCATCACTCACAGTGTAATTTGAGAGTCCTCCCCAGTTCATATTTCTGACAGTCCCACTGCTGCACCACGTTCTCGATAGAATTGACAGGTTCCAAGGACCATACACCTCTTTCGTGTATATTGACCCTCGGTCACCTGCATCTACTTCATCATCCAGAATAAGGTGGCTATTCCCATCTAATCGTATTCCATTTAACCCGGATTTCACATACCAAAGGTCTGTACTTGGTTCGCTATCAGCCACACCATCAAAGTCATCAAAAAGAAGGAATGTCTTCGATCCATCACTCGACGTTACTGCTGCTTCGTTATTGAAGTAGATGAATATACTCTGATGTGTGTCCAAATTGTCTCTCACTTCAACCCAGAAAGTTGCATTATCAGAAACATGTGACTCCTCCATCCAATAGTCAAGTTCAGTTATACCATCATCATCAGTGAAACGAATGTCACTGAAATCGGTATTAACAAGACTCGCACAATAGACATCTGTCCCATTATCAGTACCACTTCCAAAATGCACATTGATACTTATTTGATAATCAGTTCCAGCGCCGGTGGACCCATTGATAACATGAGATTTTCGGAAGCTCCACCCACTTAACCAGCTAGCCTCAGCAGAAATGGGAATGTCCACAGCATCAGTAAACTGTGTGGTGTAATCACCAGTCCCCACACCGTTGACAAGAAAAACTGGAGATACAAAAAGCACTATGACTAATATCTTTGATACTAACTTCACTCATTAACCCCCTTAGGTTGTTTTTTGATACTACTTCATACTATAATTATCTTTTGAGAAGATGAAATATAACACCAGTACTTGAAATCGAGTCCCATCTTC
>JABCTV010000303.1 GCA_018238205.1 Candidatus Thorarchaeota archaeon | reverse complement strand
TTTTTGAGCTTACCCGTCTTCGCTTGTTCTTTTAAGGTTTCAATCTTTTCGATGTCACAATTTGGATCTAACTCTTGAAACCAAATAGAATGACCATCAAAACGTCCGACAAAATAATCAAATGACTGGGCATCAGAAACTTGAAGAACAGGAGTGAGATGCACAAAACCTAAACGTTGATACGCATTCTGATTAATTGGAATACAATACCAAAAACGATGGTAATCACCAGTGCAGGTAGAAATCCAATATCAGGCATGGTATCATCTATTTTTCCCATTTCATAACCTCCTACGGTATAAAGGTGATAGTCCTCTCTATCAAAGCGTCATCCGTGTCTGCAGTTCTAAACGCATCTGCTGTAGAATAGAAGTACATCAAGTGATATCCATATTGCTCAGTGACCTCATCGAACAAATACCAGATATCGAAGATGTCATCCCAATGTGGATTGAACATGTTTCCACTTTGACCACCAGGATACGCCATGTAAGACATGTCGATTGCACTCATGTCAGCAACCAACCTGGTTGATGGGCCGTGTTCTACTCTCCAACCTGGACCGACATTGAGAGTGTTTTGACCTCGGTGAGGACCACCACCAATGTAGGTGAGACTGGCAAGATGATCGACATAGATTATGTGTCGGTTCCCATATTCCCAGTTGGGTTCATCCGCCCACTCGCTAGCTAAAATATCTAAGGCTGTGAACAATGCTTCTACTAGAATCTCGTCACGGGTTTCTATAGGTCCTGTTGTATGATCATCGAAGTAGTAGGCATTGTTAGTAACGATGAATTCCTCAAGGATTGGAGTCCTTGAGAGAGGAATTGATGTGGATATAGATCTGACTTCGTCAAAGGTTTCATAGTGAATTGCATCACGAAGATACAGCCAAATCGTAGGTTGGACTATATCAATTTCCATATCATTGTCCCAGACTCGTAGCAGGTCAACAGCGTCAGATACAGTTGTGTTCCCATCGCCTACGGAATCCCAAGCAGAGATTACGTATGGAATGATGACCTCTGCTCGAACCTCAACAACATCAGCTTGGAATCTCTTCATATCGTCAACTGTAATTCCATCATTACTGTCAAGAAGGTGATAGATGCGTCTACCTCTGTAACCGTCTGCTTGTGGTCCAAGTATAGAATAACCATACTGACTTGGATCAATTGTTCGTTGGTTTGCGGATTGGACGAAACCACGGGCTGGATTAATCTCTCGCGGGTTGTACGCATACGGAATGTTGCTTACCATCCCTACAGAATCATTTAGAGCTGTTATCGGGTATTCTCCGGAATAGCCTGCACGAACAGGAAACCGCCCGACTACTAGCATAGCTATATTGCCTGAGTCATCGCCAAAGACACAATTCTGTGGGGGATTATCCCACCAATACATTGCATCAATGAATTCGTCAAGATTATCAGCTTGCATGTACTGATTAGCAGCAATCAACTGGTGGGTCACTGCTAACCCGGTCCAATTCATTGCCAAGTTTGGATTTGTTTCAGAACCTAAGCCGTATGTTGTCCACACAGAGTCAATACAAGGTCCATGAACTGATTCTTTCACGGTAAATGGAATATCAGTACCTTCCTTTGTATGGATGATTTCATCATGAATGGTGAAGTTACGATACTCACCGTTGTACATGTATTGATCAGGGTTACTTGGATTGAGCTGCTCCACGAAAATGTCACTGACATCTGCACCGACATTGGTGAAGCTGTAAGCAACATGATCATTGTGACCAATGAGAACAGCCGGTAATCCTGGAAATGTGGTACCAGTGACATCAAGCACTCCAGGTACAACAATGTGCGCTTCATACCAAATTGCTGGTGCTGATAAACTAAGATGGGGGTCTCCAGCCACAATGGGCATACCTGTCGATGATTTAGAACCATTGATTGCCCAATTGTTGCTACCAACGAATTCGCCATCGCCCAAGGGGTTGATAATTTCATTCATTATATTGATTAGTGCTTCCAACTTTTCTTCAGGAATTATTTCCTCACCTGCCAAAGCAAGACTGGAGAATTGACCAGGGTTATCAGTTGCTGGCGCCATTCCGGGAGCAAGCGAATATTCTGCATAACTAATGTTAGCCTGTTCTTGAACAATCGGAATTGTATTGGGCATAAGATCTGGAAACAGATCATTGTACAGTGTGTCATTATCAAGAGTTGTTCGAACCCATTGTCGTTGTAGGTCATAGATCGATCCTGATAAGCCCCAAGTAAGCATCTTCGCAGTGACAAAAGAGTCAACAAGTGTCCAGGGTTCAGGTGTGTATCCAAGTATCTTAAATTCAATAGGCATATTCGCACTAGTGAGCGATTGTATGAATGCATTGATGCCTGCAACTTCTGCATAAATGGAATCTAGTGTTTCATCTACTTCAGAATTTGTTGCGGCATTTGCTTCATACCAATCAAGTGTTGTTTGCGCTGAGCGCTTCAGACCAACCGTTCGATAGAATCTATCCGAACCGGCTGCATAACTTCCTATAACCTCGCTGATTCGACCTGATGCAACATAACTCTGCATAATGATTTGAAACAGCCTATCTTTCGCATGCATGTACCCTAATGCCATGTAAGCATCGTAAGTTGACTCCGCATAGATGTGCGGGATTCCCAGATGGTCGATTATTACTTCAACCTCGGCATCCAGACCTGTAAGAGTTATTGTTTGAGACCCGGGTTCTGGAGCTCCATTGTCGAAGATTCCACCAACTGGCTGAATGATACCTAATCCTCCAGTCAAAGGTCCAATAGGCATTGATAAGAGAACAATCAATGCAATAGGTCCGATGAATGAAAGAGCAAGGTTCACAACCTTTC
>JABCTV010000009.1 GCA_018238205.1 Candidatus Thorarchaeota archaeon | reverse complement strand
ATTAAGATATCATTGAATTTGGAAGACTCGCCTACTTTCAGTAGTCTTTGCAGATCAGCATAAACCTCTGCTAGGGTTTCTTCGATATTCGCTTGGTCCACATTCATTGTAAATGTAAGTGAATCTACCTTTGTTCTATAATGGCGCTTGGTGGGAGTACTTCTCCTTCTGACCCCCTTACTCAAGACATGGTCCATTGCTATTAGTAATTCTTCTATAGTAACTCTACGGTTAGTCAGTCTAAATGGTGGACGGATCAAAGGAATCTCAAGTTCTTCCTCATTGTCATCTACCTCTGGCGGAAGTATTCCCAGTTGAACAAGATCTCGTGTCTTACGCATGAAGATGACCGATGCAGAATAAAGAGCATTTCCTGATATGCGGAAATCAATATCTCCCATTCTCTTCATTTCATTGAGGAAACCAACAACAAGTTTTCCAACATCTACATTCCAAGGTTCCACTTTATCCAATTGAAGGACATCAGTAAGAAGGATATATGGTGGAGTTGCCCAGAATGGTGAGTCGTCACCCATCATGATTCAGCACTCACCTCTTCTAGATCTACCGATACAATCTTTGATATTCCATCTTGGTTAGATACGCCAATGAGAAGATCAGCTTTTCTAACAGTAGTGTCTCTTAATGATACCACAACAAACTGAGATGCTCTAGCCATCTCTGAGATTAGCAGGGCTACATTGTGAGCATTCACATTGTCCAGAGCTGCATCAATCTCATCAAAAATATAGAAACTAGTGGGATTGTACATCTGGATTGCAAAGATTAGAGCAAGACCCGTTATGGTCTTCTCTCCACCGCTCATAGCGTCAAGAGTGACTAATTCTTTACCTCTTGGTTTTGATCTTACAGTAATCCCGCCCATTAATGGGTGCTCAGGGTTTTCAAGCATTAGAGTGCCATCTCCACCAGGTGATAGCCGAGCAAATACTGTAGCGAAATTATCAGCAATCTCATTATAGACCGTTAGGAATTTCTGAGTCTTTTCTGCCTCAAGTTCTTCCATAAATGCAAGAATTTCTTTACGTTCCTCTTCCAGCTGGGTCTTTTTATCTACTATCTCGTCATATCGATCTCGTTCAGTTTCATAATCTGTTAATGCTTTCAGATTAACAGGGCCCATTGCTTCAAGTTCTCTTTCAATCTCTTTGATTTTCTCTTGAAACTCTTCTAGTTCTCTGTAAGTAAGTTCACGTTCATCCTTTCTATCTTCAAGTGCTTCATTTGTATCAGTGAGAGTTCCAAGTTCTGCGATAAATGCAACTATATCCGCTTCAAGACGATTTTGTTCAGTCTGTAGTCTATACACGGCTTTCTCATTCGATGTTTGAGCTTCACGAATCTCTTCATGTCTCATCCTTAGGTTACGTATTTTCTCCTTCAAAGCTAGTTGGCGGACTCGTTTGTCCTTAACGGCCTCATCAATCTCTTCTCGCTCGCTCTTTAACTTGACAAACTCTTTCTCTCTTTCAGCGAGTCCCATTTCAAATCGCTTGACCTGTTCTTCAAATCCCGGCAGCACTGCATCTAGGGCTTGGATTTTGGACTCGATATCGACAGCCTTTGGTCCGAGCCGTTCATCAAGTCCAACTCTAAGGGCTGTAAGGTCACTCTGCATCTTTTCACGTTTTTTCTGGTACTGCTCTAGGACCTCTTTTAGATCTTTAATATCCTGATTCAATTTCGCAGAATCTGATTTTGTAAGGTCTTCATTGCACTGGTCACGTTGTGCCATTACACGTTCCCGTTGGACAGTAAGTTCATCATCACGTTCTTGGAGATTGGCAATTTGAGCCTCAAGTTCATTGATTGTGAGTGTAGCCTTCTCGATTCTTTCTTTCAGAATACCACTTCGATATTCTTGCTCATCATATCGCTCCTCATATTTTTCAAGATCAAGTCGACCACGATAATTTTTCTTTGATAGTTCTTGAATCTCAGTATCAATTTTCTTTTTCTGGCTCCTCATTTTCTCTTGTTTCTCACGGAGTTCACTCAGAATAGCATCTAGACCCTGAAGCCGTTTTGTTATTTCTGGACTAGTATCTTCTACTTGAAGTGATAGCCTCGCCGCACTTTTTTGATAATAACCACCTGTCATAAGACCTGACCTTTCAACTAGGTCGCCTTCGAGCGAAACCGCACGTTGACCCTTGAATCCTAATCGTTTAGCAGTATCAAAATCTTCAGTTACAATGGTATCTGAGAATACGAATTCGAAGGCTGGTTTCATCTTCGGTTCAAAGTTCACAAGATTAAGAGCAAAATCTATGACTCCCGCATCATTTGGAAGTTTTCTTGGTGTATGGGTTTTGATTTTATCAAGGGGTATGAAAGAGGCTCTTCCTACTCTATCTCGTTTCAAAACATCCACACATGCAGAGGCTACGCTATCATCTTCTACAACTATATGGGATAATCTATTGCCCCCTGCAATCTCCATAGCTGTGGCATAATCTGGATTAATAGTTCCCAATTCTGCAACGGTGCCATGGATTCCTTCTATAGTACCAGTGTCTCTTAGCTCAAGGACCTTTGCTAGAGCTCTTCGCCTCTTCAGAAATGTATCTTCTGCTTCTTTTAGTGCATCTTGACGTGCCTGTACCTTAATCAGTTCCTCTCGAGTTGCTGCAACAATCTTTGCACTCTCATCAACTTCTGCATCTGCTACCTTCAACTGTTTTATAATCTCTTCAATCTCAACTTTTCTTTCGGACTCAATCTGTTCTGTCTTCTCAAGTGATTCTTTCTTTTCAGGTATGATTCCTTTTAGCTGTTCAAGGTCCTCAACTGTTTTTTCAAGATTCTCTGTTGAATCACGAATATCTTCATACGATGTACCAAGTTCTCTATTATCAGATTTAATTGATGATCGAACTTCTGAAACACCCTCATCAAGTGCACGTAGTTGGTTATTCAAATCCTGTAAGCGAAGAGTTGTTTCGTAATACGTAGTCTGCTCTTTCTCTGCTCTATCTTCCATTCGAATAATCTGAGCTGAAGTTCCTGAGATTTCCTTCTCCAGTTTTTGAAGTTCTTCGTTCTTCTCTTTCATTAGTTTCTCATTTTGAGCTATCTCGTCCTGTGTTTCTTCTAGCTCTTCCATCAACCCCGCTCTATCACTAGCAGACCCGTCATGTTCTCCTTGTGCACGTTCAAGATCAGATCTAACATGGTTCACAGCTGCAGAAACAATACCATATTGTTCAGAAACTCTTGATGAATCTCCTCCAGTTATCTGATCTATTTCATGGTCAATAGTATCTATCTCGGTTTCAGTTGTGCCGCTATTTGTTTCAACCTCTACGAGTTCTGTGACAAGTCCTTCAGCCTCTTGTGCTCTTTGAGCAAGAGTTTCATTTATTGTGTCTATCCTTAATCTACCCTTGATGATACTCCAAGATTGAATATCAATTTTGAATTTCTCTATCTGGTCATTCAATCCTTTATGACGCAGAGCATCTCCCCTCTCACCTTCAAGTTTCTCAAGCTGGCGTCTACGTTCTTGAAGTTGAGTATCTACTTTTCCAAGATTACTCTCGCTTTCTGTTAGTTTCTTTAGCGCACGATCTTTCTGTTCATCATAGGCAGATATTCCAGCTATCTCTTCGATAAGTTTGCGTCGCTCACTGGGGCTAACCTTGACCATTTGGGCAATCTCACCCTGCAGTACAAGATTGTAACCATTAGGATCGACACCAATGGTTCCAAGAACGTCAAGAACTGCACCACGAGTGTAGGTTTTACCATTAATGCGGCAAACTGACTTCCCTGTGTCATCAAGCTGTCTCTCAATAACAACGCGATCTGCTTCAACTTGCAGTTTTCTATCTTTGTTATTAAAATGGAGTTCAACAACTGCAGACTTGGCTTTTGGTGGCATATGTGGTTTTGGAGGGGAATACAATAAATCAGAGAAGACTGTGGCACGGAGCGTTTTTGCGCTCAATTGTCCCAGAACAAATAAAATCGCATCAATTACATTTGATTTTCCAGAACCATTAGGACCAACAATGCATGTGAAGCCCTTGTTGAATTTTATAGTAACGGAGTCTCGGCCGAATGATTTGAAGCCCTTGCATACTAGCTTCTCTATATAGACCAAGTCCCATTCCCTTCCCGGCAATTTCAATCAATTCGGCGCGTCTGCGTTTGTATTATTCAGATGTTACAGAGGCCTAAATATCGTTAGTATGACGTGGGTAATACCCGAGCTATATTAGAATATACCTCTGTTCTTCTTATGACCCGGTAATCTAAAGCACAAAAAGGTAACTCTGATATCAATTATCTAATATTGCGAGTAAAGTTCTACGAAGCGCCATCAATAAGAGACCTTGGCTCTCGCGGGCTCCTTCTCCAGCAACTGCAGCCATCACTATTTTTACATCACCAAGGATAATTACAAGGCCATGATCCGAGGATATGTTAACTTCTTTGAGGCCTCCCTTGTCAAGACCTGCTGTCAGTTGAGAAGAGTTACCTGCTATTTTCACCGCAAGATTTGCAACATCTTCGTGTTTGATACCTCCAGTAATAGTATGTCCAAAGAGCACCTTTCCCTTTGCGTCGCAAACGATTATTCCTTGGAGGTCTGCGTTATTCGACATTGTTTCAGTAACAATCTCTTCAATCTTAGCTTGGTCTACCATCTGTGAATTCTCCTCTTAAGAGGTTTCAACTTTCTAATATCGTGTTGGACGTTGGAGTCTTTAAATCTTATTCGCTAGACCGCGCCATTTCTCTCAAAATCAACTTTTGGAACATTCAAGGACGTAACAACTGTCGATTGACTTAAATTCCCTCACGCAAATGGTGGCTAAGAATTTTGGAGGCGAATAATTAGATGCCAATGTTGAGAACTAGCTCTGAGTCCTTTCCAGCGTCGAAAGACATCATGAGCGACATTCCATACGTCTTGCGTGTAGAGTTTAGCCATCTTGCACACGAGACCACAAAGATAGTTGGGAAGCCAATCGCATGCCACAAGTGTAATGGTTTCCTTCTTAGTTTAGATCAAATTCAGGAAGACCCGAAGGTAGGTAAACATTTCATCTGTCCATTCTGTGGTACCCTGAATATTATTGAAGGCGAGATTGTTGTTGCTGGAAATGACACAGACTTTATTGTAGAACCACCAAAAGATACGACTGACACTAGTACAGGTATTGTATCGCCAAGTGGTAAGTCCTTCCTAGCATTGATTGATGTTTCTGGATCTATGAGTGGTGCAAATCTTGCTGCTGTAAAGCGAAGTCTGAATACTTCTATAGATAGTTTAGCTGCAAATGCCCCCGACACGATGTTTGGCCTCATCGAGTTTGAGAGCACTGTTGTATCGAGAAATCTGGAAACTGGAGAAGCCATCCAGTTACCTCGCGAATCCTTTGCAAGTCTTGATGCTATAATGGAGTCCACCAAAAAACTCCTAGATAATATCAAGCTGGTCAATGTAGGACAGAACCCGGACAAAATAAAGGGTCACGTGCAAGCATTGCGCGACCAGGGTGGTACTGCTCTCGGGCCTGCAGCAGCAATGGCTTATGTCATTTCGAAACATCGAGATGTAGGAAGAATTGTACTTCTCACCGACGGTCTTGCAAATGAGGGAATTGGCGCCCTTGAGGGTTACCAGGTCACTCCTGCAAACAAGTACTACGAAGATCTAGGAAAGATGTTCTTAGATATTGGAGCCGCTGTTGATGTTGTAGGTATTGCTTCTGGTCGTGGAATGGAACTGAAGACACTTGGTCTGCTACCTGAGGCTACTGGTGGACAGATGTATTTTGTCACACCAAATGAGCTTGATAGAAGTCTCTCCGAACTAGCGGGTGCATCCATGCTAGGTCGTGATGTAGAGGTCCGCCTTGTTACGCCACCTGGAGTCACCATAAAAGATGCTTCAGGAGTATCACGGGCAGTAGTTGAAACACTCAAGAAGAAGAGCCATAGCAAAATCGGTGTTGTAGGTGAAGATCATGAACTCTACTTTGAGATTGCTCCTAAGAAGGAGATCAAGGAATCCGAAGTACCAATTCAGGTCCAAGTTACGTATACTGATGAGGCAGGTGCCCGCCGTGTACGTGCGATTACAACCAAGCTAAAGGTTTCAAAGAAGGAAGATGAGATCATGGCCACTCTGGATCCAACTGTTGGTGCGACTTTTGTCACACAAAAGGCTGGAGAAGAGTCTTTTAGTGGAGACCGAGAAAAGGGTCGCAAGAGGATTGCATCCTTCAGATCAGCTATGAAAATTAGGGCTGGAGCCGCTCCACAAGCTGTACAGACAATGCTTGAGAAGGCCGACAGAGCTCTAGATTTAGAGGAGAAAGAGATTCAACGTCAAGAGAAAATGATGGAAGCCTCACCCACATCTGCTCCATCAGGCGCGGCAGATGAAGCCTTCACAGAGAATCTTGCTCAGATGAAGAGAAGCTCAAAACGTCTCTTTGGCGATGAAGATGAAGATGAAGAATAATCCTGAGATGCAAGATCACAATAGAATATACCGTGCTGAATGCAGCACGGCTAACTTTATTTTAGCATAACACAACATAGTATATGTTCAAAATGCGCATTTTGGACAGGTGCATAGCAGCATATCTCCACAAGTCTAAAATAGTCAACTGCGGCGTAATTGTTGTTAGTGCACAGTTGAAAACAGCGGGGATTCCGTAAATTGATTACACAAGAAAAACTCCAAAAAATCTTAGCGCGGCTTAAGTCGCAGGAAGGTGTACGAGGAGTTGTTGTGACCAATATGGAGGGTCTTCCACTTAGCAGTGATCTAGACCCTGAAACAACCGAGAACGTCGCTGCAATTATTACCTCTCTTGTTGGAAAGTCCCTCGATGCAGTGAGGGAACTTCGTGAGGGGTCGCTGCAATTCCTGACCTTGGATACAACCAAGGGTCAGATTAACATCGCACCTGATGTGAGCGAGGGCGTAATATTAGTAGTCCTCAAAAATAATGAATAAATGGAGTGTACTTGAATGAGTGATCCGAAAGCCTTCGATAAAATACTGACTGAGATCATAAGACAGGACAAGGGCATTAAGAAGGTCATACTTGTCGACAAAACAGGGCTCACAATCGCCAATGTGTCAAAGTTGAGTTATTATCCTGTAGATGTCGATTCAATCGGTGCTATCGCTAGCGCAGTATTCTGTGCAAGTGAGGAGCAGGGCAAGAACCTGCAGATTGGGGAGCTTGAAATAGTCACTTCTGAATTTTCGGAGGGTAAGATTTTCGCCTCAGCCTGTGGAAAAGGTGTACTCTGTGTAGTATCAGAGGCAGAGGTTAACATTGGTCTGATCCGGCTTGTTATGAAGAAGCAAGGTGTACAGCTTGCCGACGAGCTTGACAAATTCTTAGCAGTTGAGCCATTGTCCCCCAAGGAAAGTGAGCTTGACGAAGAAGATCTCAAGTCTGCTCTAGCTGAGCTCGAACGTGTATGACCAAAAGCAACACACAATTGCAGTGGTTGCTTTGTCTTATCTACTCAAGATTAGTTAATATTACTTGAAGGTCTAAATCAGAGGTCTGGACTGGTGAGATACGAGATTCTTGTCCCACAAAGGCTTTTATGAGACATGATTTCTAACTCAATCAATCTCCCATCACAGGACCCAAGTTTCGATATAATGAGGTGTTGACAATTCGCAAAGACGACAAGGGCAGAATTCATTTGAAATTGGTCTTCTACGGACCATCCCTTGGTGGTAAGACAACAGCTCTCAGATGGCTCTATGGAAAAGTAGAAGGTCTTCAAAAGGGAGAGTTCACTGCTATCGAGGATGAAACAAACAGAACACTGTTTTTTGATTATGTTCCTATGAGTGCAGGTGGTCGTGTCCTCTTTGACGTCTTTACAGTTGCAGGACAGAAGCGCCATCGTCACCAGAGAAAGGTGGTACTACAAGGTACAGATGGTATCCTCTTTGTTGCTGACTCATCACCAGACCAGCGTGATGAGAATACGGAGAGCTTTGAAGAATTGAAATTATTCTTGGGTGATGCTCTTGGGCGTGAAATCCCAATTGTGGTCATGCTCAACAAGAGAGACCTACCCAATAGAATGTCACGTGATGAAATGCTTGATCTTCTTGGTCTTGGAGGCAATGTTCCAATCTATGAAACTATTGCAGTTCAGGGCGTAGGAGTTAAGAGGGCGTTCCAAGCTATCGCACGAGAAGTCATATTGAAAAGAATGTACAAGTAAAATCAGGTGAAATAAAATGGGAGAATCCCGCGAAAATACACTCGAAGGTGTTCTGAATGAACTTCAAGGAAGTATTCCTGAGATTGAAGCCTGTGCCATAGTAAGTGTTGAAGGGCTCCCTATTGTGTCAGCACTTCCCACAGATGTTGATGAGGCGAAGGTCGCAGCTATGACTGCAGCAATGTTAACACTGGGAGAGAAGGCTGCAATGGAACTAGGCAAAGGTGAACTTGAACAGGTAAATATCAAGGGAATCAATGGCTGGCTCCTTGTTGTCCAAGCGGGAATGAACGCTTGTCTTACTGTTTCTACAACTGCAAATGCCAAGCTTGGGCTCATATTCTTAGACATGAAACGTGCTGCAGAAAAAGTAGCAGTCATGATTTAGTACGTTAGGACTCCTAGCACCAACTCTATTAGGCTTACATATCAAATTATCATTACAGAGAGTGTTATTATTGAATACTACAGGTCCTGTCTATCGATTATACGAATACTTCTTGTATCGTCAGTTAGACAAGGAATTAGCTCCCCGTCATGTTGGTATCATTCTGGATGGAAACCGACGTTATGCAAAGAAACAGGGTATGGATGTTCCATGGTTTGGTCATCAGAAAGGTGCAGCCAAGGTTATGGAAGTACTACGTATTCTATGGGAAGCAGGGGTCAAAGTATGCACACTCTATGCATTTTCAGTAGAGAACTTTGAGAGAAACAAGGATGAGGTCGAAGAGATCATGTCCCTTGCTAAAAAAAAGTTCTCAGAAGTCGTTGACAACCCCGACGTTCATAAATACAAAGTTCGGATTCAAGCTATTGGGCGAGTCGATTTACTACCAGAGGATGTTCAGATTGCAATAATGGCTGCTGAAGAAGAAACTAGAGATTATACAGATCATATTCTCAATGTGGCTATTGGTTACTCTGGTCGAGCAGAACTTGTGGATGCAGTGAAGGCCATTGGCGAGAAGATAGAAGCAGGTACAATGAGCCCTGCCGATATCAATGAGAATGTAATTGAAGGCCATCTCTACACTAATGGTGTACCAGACCCAGATCTCATTATTCGAACATCAGGCGAAGAGCGATTATCGGGTTTCCTTCTCTGGCAATCCGCTTATTCTGAACTATACTTTGCACAGATTTACTGGCCTGCAGTGAGACGGATTGATATTTGGCGGGCATTACGTTCCTATGGTGCGCGGTCAAGGCGATACGGTAAGTGATTTCAAACAACACAGTGTTTTATATGCCATCCATTTTACTTGTTTGATATTAGGAGACTATGAGACATTGGCTAGAACTCCAGTTGATGTCTATCGAGGTCTCGTGCAAACACAGCTCGATGACAAAATAGCGGAACAGATTAACTCAGTCGTATCTAGATTTACTGATTTTGTATTTGCTGGAGAAAAGTTATCCATTCATCTCAATAGGTTTCTTGATCTCACAACACGTTTGATAGCATTAATAGACTCTGAAACAAGTGCCAATCACAGTCATCTGACAATGTCTGTTGACCTCCTTGACTACCTTACTTCTGCTTCTAAGTGGTGGACAGTCACGCGACAGGAACCAAGTATTGTTCTGAGACCCCCTTCCCGTGAAGCTCGTGGTTTCATTAAATCCATTGCTGATCTTCATGTTGGTGGAACAACTCTTCAAAGGATCTCTGGATCTACAGACAAACTCTCTAGGTTTCTTGAAGAACATGAAATTGAAAAATCAGGAGCGGTTGAACGGCTCTGTAATGGTATGCTCTCTGCTTGGGCTCTACTTAGTGCATTTGCATGCAAGGGACAGGGTAGAAATGTTGCGTCAGAAGCTGATTTTGAAACATCTTATGATGTTGTACGTATACTTCTATTCTATGTTAGCCTTGACGATTTCAAAGCTCTCTCTATTGTTCGTCAACTAGGGACTCATACTTTACTTCCAAAGGTTGCAAGTGTTAATTTCTCTCCCGGATTTGAAAAGAAGCTAAATGCATCAGTAGCTGCAAGTCTTGAGAAAGAACATGGTGAGTATCTTATTCAGATGGCAAAGGCTACCTCGGGCGCATCTCGTTCCATTCTCACAAATTCATTGAGACTACTTGGCCAACTTCAAGCCGTGAAACAGGGTATTGAACGTCTGGAAGAAGAGCACTATGATGCCATCATTGTTGGTGCATTAGAACTAATAGAGAGTGTAGGAGTTTCATCTGACTTTCTTCAAAATGATTCATCAGCTGTTGCTATTTTCAAGAGTTTTCGTCCTGGAGATGGAGTTGATGAACGCATTCAGCTCTTAATCAGACGACTTGAAGGTTTAATCGTAGATTCTACTGGAAACAGGGATTTTCTCTTACAATATGCCCGTCTTGTACCACGACTTATTGCATTGATATTACTACTGGCCAGTAATACCAAAGACTCTCCAACCGCTCCAATTGAGGACTCTGATATAAAGAGAGGTCTGATTCTTCTTTACAAGCTAATTAGTGGCTAGCTTCCGAGCTACCAATCAGAATCCGTGCATCAACAACTAGAGTTCCCTTTCCCTTTTCGTATACAAAGGTTGGATTGCAATCCAGTTCTGTGATCTCCGGATTATCTGCAATCATCTTGGATACAGCCAACATGACATTAACTAGAGAATCTATATCTCTTGGAGGTTCGCCACGGATACCTTCCAATATTTTGTATGCTTTTAGTTCCTTCAACATCTCTCTGGCATCATTCTCGGTGAATGGAATCAATCTGAAAGATACGTCTTTCAGGACTTCAACAAAAATGCCACCAAGACCTGCCATTAATGCATGCCCAAACTGAGGATCTTTAGTGACACCAACAATAATCTCTGTGCCCATATCTGCAAAATCAGAAATGAATACACCTCGACTCAGGTCCACATCAATGTCTTTCTCTTTTCCATAGTTCTTTGCATTTTCCATAATCTCGTTGAACGCTTTACGAACCTCTTCTTCATTCTTAAGATTGATTTTCACTCCTCCTGCGTCGGATTTGTGTAAAACATCCTTGGAGAGGATCTTGAGTACTACAGGAAAACCGATAGCTTTGGATTTTTCTATAGCCTCTTCTGCAGTTACTGCAGTATCATAAGCTGGAATGGGAATCCCATATGCTTTCATTATGTCCTTTGCTTCGTGCTCCAGTACAAACATTCTTCCCTCTTCGAGGGCAGTCTTGAAGATTTTTTTCGCTTCCTTCATTGTTTTCCAGACCTCTGCTCTACTTGCTACCGTGGTCCATTCCTTTTAGGGTTTATCGGAGATTAGAGTCTTGTTGAATTTATCTCCGTATTTGATTTCACCATATTGTGCCAGCCCCTTTGCTGCAAGTGCTGCTTTCTCCCCAGTTGCATATGTTGGTACACCCATCAACTCCATGATTTCTCCTGCCTTAATTGTGAAACCACCGCCCATAGAAACCACTACAAAGGGAAGATTTGATTGACGTTGATGGTTTGCAATGACATTGGTTATTTCCATGCTTAGACCAGGTGTCTGGAGTAGCATGCCTACAACAAACATATCATACTCTCCACTCTTGATTGCTTCTTCAAAGACAATATCATATCTGGAAGCATTTGCATCTCCGACAACATCAATGGGATTTCCTATTGCACAATATGATGGGAGACGTTCTTTGTAAATTTCTGTTAGTTCCTTTGATGGGGATGGTATAGCTAACTCAAGAGCTTCAAGAGCATCAGTGGTCATGACACCCAATCCGCCTCCATTCGTAATCATAAGGACTCTATCGCCCTTTGCTGGAGGTTGCATAGCCAGAGCTTTGGCTGCATCAAACATATGTTCAAAGTTATCTACTCTAATTACACCTGACTGCTTGTAAGCTGCATCGGCAACACTATCTGAACCTGCAAGAGAACCTGTATGAGAACTTGCAGCAGCTTTTGCTCTCTGACCCCTTCCTGCTTTGACAACAATAACAGGCTTGTTAGGAGTCACTCTGCTTGCTGTATCAAAGAAAGTACGACCTTTATCTTGATCATACCCTTCTGTGTAATAACAAATGACCTGAGTAGAATTATCTTCTGCAAGATAACAGAGCAAATCATCATCATCCACATCGCATTTGTTACCAAGACTAATCAGCTTACTAACACCGAGACCTAGCTCAGATGTCCAGTCTGAGATTGCAGCAGCAAAAGCACCTGACTGAGATACTAGTGAAATATTCGCAACATTGCTGGGCTTTGGTCTACCACATCTGTACTCGGGCAGGAAGAAGGTGTCGATATGACTGAGGGTATCCACAACACCGATGCAGTTTGGTCCGATGATGCGTATTCCATGTTTCTTTGCTATCGCTACAACTTCATCCTCAAGTTCTGTGCCAATGGCACCTGTTTCTGAAAAACCACCAGAGATGATTATTGATGCTTTAACACCTTTGGCTGCTATATCCTCAAATACCCTGGGTGTTATTCTGGCGGGTACTGCAATGATTACTAAATCAATTGGATCTTTAATTTCTTGGAGATTTGCAAAACATGGGACACCGAGGACCTGTGTATATTTTGGATTGATTGCGTAGACTTTTCCAGCATATTGAGGTTTGATAAAATTCTGAATGATTGACTGTCCCACACTATTCTGGCTCGCAGATGCTCCATAAATAGCGATACTCTTTGCATTGAAAAATATGTCAATTGACTCCGTATTTTCACAACTCACGATTTTCACACTCAGATGGACTTTATTGTAAACTAAGTGGTACTTGTTCTTTGCCCTGTGGTCTTAGATAACAATCCTAATAGCCCAATTGATAGTTTCCAGTCAAGAGGCAGAGTCTTGAGATTTGATATTCTTAATGATGGCCATTCTATACTACATGCTCCCACGGAGGAACTTGATCAGTGGATGAACAAAGCTTTCGAATCGAGATTGAGTTCATTTGATAGGGATCTATTATGTTATAGCCCCACTGCCTATCCCTACAAGATTAGAGATCATAAACATGTGCGGTCAAACAATTTTCCTTCTCTTAGTGTGACTGGCACCTCTTGTTCATTGAACTGTGAGCATTGTGATGGTCAGCTCCTAAAAGGCATGGAGTCAACTATTACCCCAGAATCACTGTATGAACGCTGTCTGGAGATTAAGAATCAGGGAGGCGAAGGTGTTTTGATTAGTGGTGGCTCTGATTCTGCAGGTCACGTTCCACTGGAACGATTTGGCAAGGCAATTGGACGTATTAAGAATGAACTGGACATGTTAGTTGTGGTTCATACGGGTCTTGTGACACCTGAAACTGCGTATCAACTTGCAACTGCAGGAATTGATGCTGCAATGCTTGATGTAATCGGTGATGCTGATGTATCATCCAAAGTGTATCACATATCTGATGGTCCACAGAAGATGAGAAGGTCACTTGATATCCTTGAGGAGCATAAGATACCTACAGTTCCACATGTACTCGTTGGATTGAATTATGGACAGATTAAGGGTGAAATCGAGGCTCTTCAGATGATTTCCGAGGGATCTCCTTCAGCAGTGGTCATTATTGCACTCAGTCCAGTCCGGAAGACGCCAATGGAGAATGTTTCACCACCTTCTCCTGAAAGCATCGGTCGTGTATTGACAGTGGCACGTCTTGGATTCCCAGATATTCCAATTCTTTTAGGATGTGCACGTCCTATGGGACAACACAAGATTGACACAGACAAGTATGCAATCAGAAGTGGTACAAATGGTATTGCCCTTATCAGTCAAGAAGGTGTGGATTTTGCAAGGGCGCAAGAACTAAACCCCGTCTTTGAGGATGTGTGCTGTAGTCTTGCCTATAGAGCATTTCTGTAATTCTTTCTTACAATCCAGCCTGCAAGTTCATACCCCAAATCAAAGAACCAGAGACCTACTGCTGCTGGGAAGAGAAGTGGCCAAAGTATCGATATTAGGATCACAGAAGTTTTCAGTGTAAATCTGTACTCGAAGAATTTGTATGCCTTCGGAGAAATCTCTTGATTTGCCCAGTCATTTCCTCGTTCATCAAGCACGGCTGCAAGAAACATCATGATGACAACTGTAAGCCAATCAAGCCAACTGATAATGGGCGGAAGCCCTACAATTATCAACACTGAAAAGATTAGCACAAATCCCACAACAAACTGCAATCGATTGACTTTCCCTGACACAAGGACCCCAATGATTATGCTCGTCATGAGTGCTAGGTCCCATTCTGATACAGTCATTATGAAACCAAAAAGAACACCAGCAAGAGCAAGTGGAATCCATGAAAGATCTGGTCTGTCTAGTTCGTCAAGAAGATCATCACCAATCTTCAGGGTCAATCCTGCAAGAAGATATGCTGAGAAATACACCACCCATTCTATCATACATATTCACCGACCAGAAACAAACAACGATTGTTATAGTGGCCCCTCAGCTTAACTATGACTCGTAATCGGACAATTAAGCCCTACGTTAGCCATTTACATCACTGGAGCCAAGAATGAATTAAATCGGAGGTTTATCAATACTGTGTTGGAGTAAGGATTTTTATCTATCACCTCATATACTATATTGTATCACAAAGTAGATTGAGGTTCTCATTCGAAGAACACCATCAATTTACCACAGATGTATTTTCCGAGGGAGTGGATTATCGTGGAGGAGAGTATTAATGCACCAAAAATCAGTCGATTTTGCATCACAAAGACTTGGTTCGCAGTGTGGATTATTTTTTCCAGTATTGTAATTATATTGTGCTATCTAAATCGCCCATTAGTTAGGTACACGGATGAATTCTCAGTTCTCATCAATGCAATGAACGTGATTGCTTATGTACTGGCAATCGGTCTTCCTGTATTTTTACCAGCAGGGATTGTTTTTGGTACATCAAACGGGAAAGAGAATATCTTAGGATTAGTCCAATCCGGAAAGAAACCTGCATTAGTATTTCTTAGATGTTTGGCTGAAGTTTATAGTCTAGTCTTAGTATTCAGCCTGATAGTTTCAGGTGTGCTGTTCTATGAACCTGTTATATTGGGAACTATGTTCAGTCAACCAATGGGAACTGGTTTTCTCATCTATCTTCCTCCAGTAATTATTGCCACACTCGTTGTTTCATTAGTCTTAGCATCAATTGGTGTAATCTTTGTGATGATTACTGACGAATTCATAATTTCTACAATGATGGGAAGTGCACTAACTATAGGGCTTGCTACCTTGTTTGGTTGGAACTCTCGAGAAGTGTTTTTCTCGGTCATGAAGGTACAAGCAATACTCAGTCCATCCAATCTTGCAAGGATTTTTGCGGGGAAACTATCAAACTATGATCCCAACAGCGGGGTTTCATTCGAATATTTTCGTTCCTTCGGATTTACAGCATCTATGGACTCGATTTATCTGGTCCTTTCTATGTTCGGATTAATTATTCTCATTGGATTTATTGCTAGCATCAAGTTATTTCAACGCAACTCATCAATTTGGTCAAAAGAAAGAGAAATCAGAAAAATAAGAATTTGGGAAACTGAACAAGAACACAAACAAAAGAATGCAAAAATCCGACGTAGAGTTGTGAAGCGAAGTTCAGTACTGGTGAGTCTTATCATCATCGTGTTGACAGTTGCTACAATTGGGACTACTTCTTATACAAATACAGTAATCAATAATTCAACTATCATCTTCCACCAAAGCCCAGAAACTGGGGAACAGATCAATCTGGGTGATTGGTATATCTTCCCATGCAATGTCCAGCCTGCACAATATGATTTGCCTAATATAGTTCATTATGGTGCTCGGACCGAAGACTGGATGATACATGATTGCCCTGATGAATTGACCTTCTTCTATGCAATGCTAAATATGTCATCTTCTGAGTTCCAAAATTTCAATGAAACTGAAAGGCGGACTCAATGCAGCTCCCTAAACACTACATCTGGAACCTTTGGTAGAGGTGGGGCTATTAGTCTTGGTTCATACTATGGTTCTCTTACATATGTGCTAAAAGTGATTGCAACTGAAAATGAAACCACGACTGGATTCATCTATTCTAGGATAGTTCTCTATCAGAGTCCTACATTCTAGCCGAAAGCCCTCAGATAGCCAATTACATCACTGGAGCCGAGTTGACTTCCGATGATTTCTTGATAAAACTTCGTGATAGTCCTACAAGAGGAAAACAGGAGTGCCAATAGCCTGACCTGGGAGGTTAGTACGGAATTTTGCTCGAACTGCACCACTATTTCCATGCGCTCCAAGCACTTTACCTAAGAATTCCTTTTCCCCGGGTGAAGTCCATTTCACCTTTCGGCTAATAAGGGCGGCTGCCTCTGCTCTGGTCTTAATACTATCAAAAATTAAAATCACTTGATTAGGATGCTGTAGATGTTTGCCTCTACGATAACTTACGACAACGCCTCTTTGACCAGTTGTAACACTCTTAGACATGCGGAGTTCCTCCTATGGGAGTTCTCGTGAACGCCTCTGGGAATCGGATATAAGACTTACTGAATGAACTTTATTATTACTCCCTACGATTAGCTGATGTCTGGACCACCGTCCTTACTTGAGCTAATTGAACTGGATTCTGAATCTTGACTCTGAAAACGAGTATCTTCTTCTTTGCCTTTCTCTAACAATACATCCCTGACTGTCCATCCAACCTGATCTTGCCTTTGAGCCAGTTGAAACAATGCAAACCAAGTTCTTCCATCTCCCATGGCTCCTTGACTATATAGGTCATCCACCATCATTCTTGTGACACCAATCTTGTCAGTTGCTATTTGAATACCTATAGATATCCTACTCCGACTATCAACAACTTCTTTGACTCTCCAAGCATGTTGTAAAGCACTCAGAAATGAGAGCAAGACAACAAAGAGTACTATCAAAAACGCTCCATTAACTTGTTCAAAGTCAAATAATGCAAAACCCAGCCCATATAATGATGCTAAAAGAATTAGAAGATATGCAATTCCTTCGCCAAATGCATGCTCAAAACTAGTCACGCGCCAGTGATAGTATCTAGATAGTTTTGAAGATGGAGCTTGAAAGGTCATGATATCAACAAGGTATCTATTTCGTGAAATTCGACCTAGGTATAACCAGATAGCCTGCAGGAGTAAAGCTTGTAGAACGAATACCAGTGAAACTGGGCTGAAAAGGGCCTGCATAGGTTTTCCCACGATTTTTTGCGTTTAAACGTATGCAACAGCGCGATAGTACAATACTTTCGGGTCACTCTCTACTACGTCATTGTTCACTCTATAATACATAACACTGTCGTAAACCTGAACCTCTCTGGAGAAACTCTAGTCTTAGGTTTTATTTTGGATCGTGCGGGTCCGGGTATTGCCCTCCCGGAATATTGCCTGGACTCGCCACCTATCCCCCCTTTTCTTACAGAATCACTTATCATCGTAATACCCGGTTCGAACACAGGTGGCCATTATGGATAGAGTTCATCATATCGATTCGACAAAGACCAAGAATCTTCAAACATTTCTTGGCTCGATGGCAAAAGTAGGTGTACTTGGAGCTGGTCGTCTGGGTAGAGCTGCAGGAATTATCCAAAGAATGTTCGATGATTCGGAGTGCTTTACCTTTCTCTCAATGTCTGGCCCAATGGTTCCTGGAGGACTAAGAAAAGTAGTGAGTCAACTTGTTGAGAGTGGCAAAATAGATGCAATAGTGACTAGTGGTGCTAACATAGTCCATGATCTTGTTGAAGCATACGGGGGAGCGCACTATAGAGTACCTACTGGAAAAGATGACTATGAACTGCGTGAAGCTGGAATGGGTCGTATTGCTGATATCTATGTAAAAGAAGAGGATTTCGAAAAGTTCGAGAAAGGAATCTATACATTTCTTGATGGACTACCTGAAGAGAAAATGACAACCCTTGCACCAACTGAATTTCTCAGAGAGCTTGGGCTAGCGCAAAAAGATGATTCCTCTATTCTCAGGCAAGCTGCACTACGAAATGTCCCGATTTTTTCACCAGGGCTGATGGACTCAATGCTTGGATTCCATCTATACACTTACAGTACTGCTAAGCAACTATCACTTGATTTTATCAAGGACCTTCGAATCTTGGGAGAAATTATCACTCAGACCAAGAAGACAGGTGCAATCATGCTTGGAGGAGGTCTCACAAAGCACTTCACAATGGGTTCAACAATCCTCAAGGGTGGTCTCAATATGGCTGTTCAAATCACATTGGATCGCCCAGAAGGAGGTAGTCTTGGTGGGGCTCCACTTGTTGAAGGGGTTTCTTGGCAGAAGATGCAAACAGAATCCAACTTTGAAACCGTTATTGGAGATGCCACTATCATCTTTCCTCTGTTAGTAATCGGAACAATATCTTGAGTCATTCCACTGAACAGTCCGAGTCAAGAACGAACAGTAAATCCTATGCTCACTACTCATCATACCTTGTGGCTAGTACCAGTCCAACTAGCATAATCAGGGCACCTATGTAGAGGTGGTGAATCTGAAAACTTGCAATGATGACTGGATCGAAATCCGGTAGCCAGTGAAGAAACTCGGTTCCTGCTACAAAGTCATGCAAGTCATCAATGAAGATAGCCAGACCAATTATGAACGTAAGGACGCCTACTGCGACACCTTTCTTTCCCACATTTTTTCACTCCTTTTTGGAGTCTTGACGAATCCCTCTACCCCTTACATACTCTCGAAAGGTTATCAATTCATCTTCTCAAGTGACGTACTATTATGAACAGTATTCCTGTAATCAGGATTGACCATGGTATCACAATCCAGTAGAAAATACGTAGTAGAAATGGATGAAGATTCGATACAAAGACACCTCCTAAGATTAGCAAAATGATTTCAGATACAAGCATAGTTTCTAGAACCTTGTATATTACGTTAAGTTTGGAGGTTGCTTTGTTTGAATCCTCTTGATTCATCCTCTACTCACCAAGCAGGGTTATTGAAATAGTGAATTTCCATAAACATTTTTCCTCGGATTGAAGATGGTGCTCATCGAGATAAATAGTACAATCAAAATACTTTGGATAGACTGAAATACAACTACCATCAATCTCGATTTGTTGGAGGGACGAGTAAATAGTGTCAGAGAAAAAGGAATCATTGTTTACCAAGTCAGTACTTATTGGATGGATTTTGATAACACTGTTCACACCTTTCGCAGTATTCTACTATGTACTTGCAGGAAACATGGCCTCTATGGGGCCCAATATTATCTATGCACTACTTTGGGCATACATTCCTAGTGCTAATTTGGATCTTGCTGGAACATCGATATTTGGCATTTTCTTGCCAATTGATCCAAGTAGTGTTTTCTATGGTTTCCACATTCTTAATCCCCTAGTTTTATTGTGGGCTCCAGTCAATGGATTCTTCAACATTCTTTTCGCAGTTCAAGTGATTCGTTATATTCAAGATAAGACATCAATGAAGAAGACCATTATTGCAGGTGTATTGACTTTTACAATTCCATTGTATCAAGCCTTTCTATTTCTGCCCCATCTGCTGATGATTGGTCATCCCTATTATATAGGACCTATACCGATTCAGCTTGTTGTGGGTTTACTCATTGCCAGAAAATATGGTCCGAAATCAGTGGATGCTCCTTGGGAATAGATGAGAAACACTCATTGTTAACGAATAATTCAAATCATAATTTCACAACTATCAATTGTAACTAATATGGGCTGAAGTGGTTGGAGAGAATCATGTCAGATGTGGACGGACGACTCATACGTAAATATGCTTCACTAATTATGGCATTGGCGACAGTGGTGCCACCGTATACAACCTTTCTATATGGTTTTGGCGGTCATGGCGGTCATATGAGCGTGAGTGTAGCAATATATGCGCTCTTTTGGGCGATATATCCACCTGAATCATCTATAGGTGGATTACAGGTGCTGAATTATTACTCCTTGACCGCTGGACTTATGCTCGGGTTTTTCAATATCATCTTCGCATTTCAGGTGATTCGTTACATAAGAGGTAAAACAAGTAAAAGAAGTACACTTGTAGCTGGAGCTCTGACTTTAGTCCTGCCAATTATATCACTGATAGCAGCATTACCTGTTATGCTCTTGTCAGGAGTCTTCGTCTACATTGGTCCCATTCCTATACAGCTAGCTACTGGTTTCTTGTTGATGCATTTTGCTGGTCCAAAAGAAATCACATCGCCATGGTGAAAACCCAGCAGACAAAACGGTGCACATCAAGAAACACTCATTGTTATGGGAATTATTTTCAAACTAATCCATTTATCTGAAAATGATGTATTAGTATCTTGAAATATGGACGCGAGGGGATATGTACAAACTTCGATCTAATCTGCTACCGATTCTAATCATATTGGTCACATTCGTCACACCAATATGTTATCTGCTTGTGATGAGTATGTGGTTAGAGTGGTTTGATCCTTGGATTCTTTTTGTTTGGGGACAATGTTCTGAAATCAATGGTATAATAGAGATTAGTCTGCTGAACACTGAAGTTCTATTCATTTCTCCATTGAATAGAACCATCCTAAGTCTGACTTGGATTGTCCTAGGTATTGTATTGATTATCAGTTACTATTTCGATGTAAAGGATTCAAGAAGGCTAGAGCGTGGATTATTTACTGCATTAATTGTCTTGATACTTCAAACGACACTCCCAATTTTATTGATTGACAATGGAATGCTTCACCTGACCTATGGTCGTCTAATACCCCTTCCTATCACCTCGATGATTGTAATCTTCAGTATTATTTTGTCCATCTATTACAAACGAAAGACGCCCTCTGTATGAGATGGTGCTCATCAAGAAACACTCATTGTTTATGGGAACGCGTACATGACCCTAGTCCCAATCAAGAGTTTCTTTCGCACAAATTATTCAGAATGGTTAGTTTTATTCTCCTATAACCAATATTTGCCATTTAGACATAGAATGTTATACACAAGTAATACCTGAAAGATTCTCATCCACTCCATAATCCTTTTATTCAAACTTCTCGGCTTTCGAGCTAATCCGGCCACGCTAGTGACCGAAAACCAATCTGGTGATTCAAATGGGAAAACGTCCAGGCCAATGCTACAGAGAGTGCGACAGACCCGCCTTTGTAAGGAAGAAGTATATCCACAGGCGACCAGCTAGCCGTATAGTCAGTTTTGACATGGGCAATCCTGGTGGTGAATTTGAGGTCGAGTTATCCTTGATTGGTCTTGAGCGATGCCAGATTAGACATCAGGCTCTTGAGTCTGCACGTATTGCGTCCAACCGTGACATGAACAAGAATGCTGGTCGGTCCAACTATCATCTTCGAGTTCGTATCAAGCCATTCCACTACCTTCGAGAGAACAAGATGATCTCTGGAGCTGGTGCGGACCGTGTGCAGGATGGAATGCGAAGGGCATGGGGCAAAGTCATAGGTTCCGCGGCTAGAGTCAAACCAAAGCAGGCTCTCATCACAATCCGTACGAACCGGCAGCACATCAAAGCAGCAAGGGCTGCACTAAAGAAAGCTGCACCCAAGATGCCAACTCCTTGCAAGATTGTGTTTGACAAGATTGATCCAGAGCTCAAACGTAAAATGGGATATGGAATCTAATCTTCTACCTTCTCGCACTCATTAACAAGATCGTACAGTTTTCGAGCAATACCAGTCAAGGTAGTCACTTCACGTCCTGTCATGTATGCTCTTCCTAGTAAATTTCTGAAGACCTGCTTTGCAATTGGTTTTCTGTAGTCTTTCAGATTGAGTCCATCGATTACTTCATCCATGAAGACCATTACTTGATCCCGTTCATTTCGAGTAGCAGCTCTAGGTAGTATGATTTCGCTTGGTTCTTCAAGTCCATAATTTGAGAATAAGTGATGAAGAACAACAGCGACAGCATGACTGAGATTGAGGCTTGGATACGCCTCTGAAGTCGGTATTGTGAAAGCCAGTTCACAGAGACCTAATTCTTCATTTGTGAGTCCTGAACTCTCTCTTCCGAAGACAAGAGCAATTTTTCCTTCAAGGGTTGTTGGGTCCGGCAAATCTTTGAGGGGAACCAAAGCTCTGGTTACGCTATGATTTCTACCTGCTCTTGCTGATGTCGCCCAAGCCGCATCTATATCTTCTAATGCTGATGGTAAATCATCGAAAATACCTGCAGAATCAAGAATATTGTTTGCACGTACGGAGAAGATCTGTGCAGTCATATCCTCCCGTGGGTCCCATCCCACAATTCTTAACTCCTGAACACCAAAATTTGCCAACACTCTGGAAACAAAACCAACGTTGCCTGGTTCTTCAGGCTCAACTAGAACCACAACAATATTTGGTAGTTCCATGGATTTTCACGCCCTCCAGATTCATCTAGCTATGTGATAGTTGAAGAACGTCACCATCTTGGAGTGGATAGTTAAGACCTACAACTCTGCGTTTAATCTTGTCATTTTCTCGAAGGATTACAGCTGACCGAAAGCGTTCTACAAACAGCTCTTTGTGAACCTTGCCGGCTGCATCTTCAACTACTGAACCTTCTGGTAGGACTATAGGTTTCTTTTCCCTCTTCTTTCCTGGTATCTTGGTGTATACCCTCAGAATATCAAGATGGTTGTAGAGTGTCCAACTCATTCCATCAAGATTCTCTCCTTTTTCAGCAGATACTGGAATGATATCGAATCTTGTACTGTACTTTTCTTCCAGTTCTTTGAATCTACCTTCAGATCCGTCGGAATCCCCCTTTGTAGCAATTACCATGGCGCGTACATAAGCGACGCTTGCATCCATTGCATCCATGAGCTGTTCGAAAGTCGCTGATTTCTGGAATCTGACAATGATGTTTGATACTCTGCGTGCTCTAAGATATTCCATTACTTCTTCAATATCACCCTGATAATTCTGAGCACCATAGATCATGAGTCCGCCCAGACCAACTCTCTCAATTCTAACAGCGGTCTTCTCCTTGTTCAACCTTATTCTTGCAGCATCCAATTCACCCAGAATTATATTCATCTGAGTATCGATATCCTGTGACAAATCAATGATTATTGCGATGCAGTCAGTGTTTCTTGCTACTGCAAGAGCCTGTCTGCCAATTCCTGCTTTATGACTTCCTTCGAATACTCCTGGAAGTTCTACGAGTTGAATGTTGATATCTTCCAATGTTAACATTGCTGGAGTTGGTATAGGTGTAGTAAATGGATAGTCTCCTATGTCAAAAGTTGCATTTGTTACCGCATTAATGATGCTCGATTTACCGCAATTTGTCACTCCAACCAAACAAACTTGTCCAGCTCCCTCTTTCCGAACGACTCCCTCTTCTGTTCCTCCACTCTTTCTGGCTCTATCTTGCTCTCGCCTCTTCTCTAGTAGTGCTTTGAGCTGAGCCATTTTCTTTCGGTAGTCTCCTACCATTCGTTCCCCACCCTTATGGCGTGGGGCAAGAGAAAGAAGTTTTTCTAATTCTATTATCCGCTGCGCTATGTCTTCTGTTTCTTCGTAGATAATCCGTTGCTTATCGAATTCTGGAGTAACATTAGTAGGCAATAGGAATCAAGTATATTCTGGAAAATATTGCATTATGAAGCTTTCTTCACAAACAAGAAGCGGTCTTATCAACTATCATATTGACATCCAAAATGAATCTCTCTGGATGTGGAAAATAAGGTAGTTTAACTTGTGTCCATTTGACATCTATTTGATATGAATCGAATTGCTTTCCAATGGAGTAGATTAGTAGTGGATTTTCATTCTCTGCAACACCAGTGAAGTTAGATGTGCTTCCTGGGGTTGAAATATAGACATTGGTGGGAGTTAATGATTCACAGAAATTCTTCAAGTTAGATCTTCTCACTTCGATCCCGTTATCCATTATTTTGAAAGAGTCCATCGATAACTCTTCGGCTAATGAAATAGCTTTCATTAGAAAGAATGAGATTGATCGTTCATCAGGTGAAACACGTTTCAGACTAGCTCCTGGAAATGAGATGAGCTTCAAGTCTTCTGGTGTTCCTTTAGCTAGAGATACTACTACATCTCTTCGTAGATTTCCTGAAATGAAAAGTCCTACATTCACACACCTTGTTGCTGTGATAACTTCAGGAGAATTATTGCCTGATTTTACTGATAACTTGTCAATAGGGATGTCATCAAATAGAATCAGGAAATGTCGCATTGTACTACCAATTCCAGTTTACATGCCCGGTAGACCGCCTGGAAGACCTGGAATACCTCCCTTCCTTCCGCGACGTTGTTTTCCCATCTGTTTCATCATTTTCTTCATTTGGTCGTATTGTTTTAGGAGGTCTCTCACATCTTTCAAAGAAGTACCTGAACCCTTTGCAATACGTTTGATTCGTGCTGCTTTGATGAGTTTGGGCTCTTCCATCTCTTCCTTTGTCATGGAGTTCATGATAACTTCCCATTTCTTCATGTTCTCCTCTTGAATCTCTGCCATACCTTCCGGTAGTTTATACTGGAGACCAAGCATTTCCATCACTTTTCCAATTGGGCCCATTTTCTTCAATTGTTTGAGTTGAGACATCATATCCTTCAGTGAGAATTGCCCTTTCATGATACGCTTCACAGCGTCATCTTCAACCTCGATTTCGGCCTCTTTGACTTTTTCAACTAGACCTCCAATGTCTGACATTCCCAGTAGACGACCAGCAAATTTGGTTGGATTGAAGGGTTCTATTGCATCCATTCCTTCTCCCAGACCAATGAACTTGATTGGTGCCTTCGTTGCTGCAATTGCTGATATTGCCCCACCACCTTTTGCACTACCATCTAGTTTTGTGATTATGATTGATCCGATTTGAGTTGCTTTACGAAATGCTTCCGCCTGAACCCCTGCCTGTTGTCCCAGAGTACCATCAATGACAAGAATAATCTCTTGGGGCTTAACCGATTTGGAGATGTCACGCATTTCTTTTATGAGACTTTTTTCCTCTTTATGGCGCCCTGAAGTATCCAAGAGAATTAATTCAATGCCTTTCTTCTTCATCTCTTTGAATCCTTTCTTTGCTAGCTTGACTGCATCTTTCTCGTTCTCATCACCCCAAAAAGGCACGTTTGATTTCTCAGCTAGCTGCATCAATTGATTATATGCTCCAGGTCTGAAATTGTCTGCACAGATTACCCCGGTCTTAATCCCTCTCTTCTGATAGTATCTGGCTAGTTTTCCAATTGTCGTAGTTTTTCCCGAACCCTGAATGCCTACCATCATCACTAGATTTTGCTTGCCAGGATTGATGGTAAGTGGTACTGCCTTTTCTCCAAGAAAGAATGCAAGAGTATCCCAGACAACACGAATGACATGTTCTCGTCGAGAAATCCCCCTAGGCAAGTTCTCATCTAATGCCTGCTCTTCTACTCTCTTAGTAATTGCCATTACAAGGGTGACATCGACGTCAGCTACTAACAGGGCTCGTTGTATGTCTTTGACAAGCTCCTTTACTAATTCCTCGTCAATGACATTTGCACCAAAGAGTTTCTTCAGAGCCGAGTTGAGTGATTTACCAAGACCTTCTAGAACCAAAACAATATCACCGTCTTCTGGGACTGCTCCTATGCTGTACATATCAACCTTCGCCTTTGAATGTTGAATTTGAATCCGAAAGAGCAAGGTCTAAAAATGAGTGACTAGTAGGACGGACCTGCGTGTGATTAGATATGTCTGAAGTTGGAGACGATAAAATCAGAATTGTGAAAATTCACAATGGAACCGTTATTGACCACATCAAAGCAGGAATGGCTCTAGAGGTGCTTAAGATTCTAAGAATCACCGGTGAGAATGGTCATGTTGTATCTCTGGCAATGAACATTAGCAGCTCTAAGATTGAGAAGAAGGACATTGTCAAGGTTGAACATCGATTCCTCAAAGACGAAGAAGTGGCTCGAATTGCTCTTGTTGCACCTGATGCAACAATCAATCTAATCAAAGACAATAAACTCATTAAAAAGATCCATATCGAGCTTCCCGATACTTTGACTGATATCATGAAGTGTCCTAATCAGAGATGTGTCACCAATAAAGAGCGAGAGCCAATCCATAGCAAGTACCAAGTCATATCACACAAGCCAATCCAGCTCAAATGTCTCTATTGTTGGACACTCGTTGAAGAAGGACACATAATCTCTGCGTTTACAAGTTGATACGATATAACCTCTCACCAGTCAATTTCCAAATGCTTTTTAGCAGACCTTAGAAGCAAGGCACAAGTCAACATTAGTTGGATGGTCTCATGTCTGATAAGATTGCTGTCATTGGTGATATAGACACAGTTACAGGATTCCGATTAGTCGGAGTCAGTGAATGTGCAACTCCCAAGTCTCCTGATGAAACAAGAGAGTTGCTACACTCCTTCTTTCGAGACCCCAGTATGGGGCTAATCATCATTACGGAACCCCTTGCTCAAGAGGTAGAAGACACAGTCGTTGAACTCTCACAGTCCCCTGTACCTGTAATCTTACTGATTTCAGATAGAACTGGATCTACTGGTACTTATGAAGCAATATTGAAGGAACTCATTCGACGTGCTGTGGGAATCGAAATCAATATCTAATATCACAATGTTGGAGATAAAAACCATGACTAAATCGACAGGAAGAATTGAAACTATTGCGGGCCCAGTTGTAAAATGTTCTGGGTTACCTTCTGTTCGAATGTATGAAGTAGTACGAGTTGGGAATCAAAAACTGATTGGGGAGGTCATCGAGGTAGGTGACGAAGAGTTCACCACTCAGGTTTATGAGGAAACATCTGGTCTTGCCCCGGGAGAGCCCGTGATATCTACTGGAGATTCTCTTTCTGTGGAATTAGGTCCTGGACTTCTTGGAGCTATTTATGATGGTATTCAGCGTCCACTTCCTGAACTACAGGAAATGTCTGGTGATTTCATCTCAAGGGGACTCAATGTCGATGGACTTGACAAGGAGAAGAAATGGAAATTTATTCCTTCAGTTGAGGTTGGCGCCAAGGTTACACCAGGCGATATTATTGGTAAAGTACCTGAAACAGGCATTCTCACGACAAAGGTCATGATTCCTGTTGGTGTACAGGGTGAAGTTGTGGAAATCGCTTCTGAAGATGAATATGCAGTAATTGAAACAATCTGTAAGGTAAAAGATAATCATGGTGACATTCATGATGTTATTATGATGCAACGTACTCCTGTCAGAGTAGGTAGAGGATTCAAGGAACGTGCACCAATGAATACTCCTCTGTTAACGGGACAACGTGTTATTGATACTTTTATGCCCCAAGCAAAAGGCGGAACTGGTGCAATTCCTGGAGGGTTCGGTACCGGGAAGACGGTGACCCTTCATCAGTTCGCTAAGTGGGCTGACGCTCAAGTGGTTGTGTATGTTGGTTGTGGGGAACGAGGAAATGAGATGACTGAGGCACTTGAGGAATGGCCTAGCTTGAAAGATCCAAAGTCTGGACGGCCTCTAATGGAACGTACTGTTCTGATAGCTAATACCTCCAATATGCCGGTAGCTGCTCGAGAGGCATCAATTTATGTTGCAGTTACAATTGCAGAATACTTCAGAGACCAAGGTTTCGATGTAGCTCTCATGGCAGATTCCACATCACGATGGGCTGAGGCACTTCGTGAAATTTCTGGAAGGCTTGGTCAACTACCCTCAGAAGAAGGATATCCTGCATATCTTGGTTCACGTCTTGCTCAATTTTACGAACGTGGGGGTAAAGTGAAGACACTGGCGTCTGATGAAAGACTTGGTTCAATCACACTTTGTGGAGCAGTATCACCTCCAGGTGGTGATTTTTCAGAACCAGTAACTCAGGCAACATTGAGAATTGTCAAGGTATTTTGGGCATTAGATAAGGACTTGGCCGCAAGACGATTCTTCCCGGCTATTAACACACTCACTAGTTATTCATTGTATCATAACACCTTGGAAAAATGGCACATAGAAAATCTCGGTGAAGATTGGCCAGAACTGGTTAAAGAGGCTCTTGCAATTTTGCAGAAAGACCAAGAATTGCGAGAGATTGTACAGCTCGTAGGACCAGATGCGCTTCCTGAGTCTGAACGTGCCATCCTTGAAGCTGCTAGGATGATTAAGGAGGACTTTCTAACTCAGAGTGCCCTTCATGAGATTGATACTTACTCGCCCATTGGTAAGACCTACCGAATGCTCAGAGTCATCATGGGATTTACTCAGAAGATGGCTGCAGCAGTCAAAATGGGAGTTCAAGTAAGAAGAATCTTAGATCTGAGTGTTTTGGATAATATTGCACGGATGAAAATCACTCCTTGGGATTCCTATGAAGAACAGATGGACGCTGTCGAAAAGAAAATGGAACGCGAGTTTCAATCTTTATTACAAGAACTCTCTGATTCTGGACTCTTATCAGAACCAGTGGTTTAAACTAAGTGTACTTTATCCCTTCAACTATACAGTAGGATAATGAAATGACACGCGAAAAAGAATTGAACGCTCTCCATGAAATAATACATAGTTGTAGACTTTGTCCCTTACATGAAACACGTACTAATGCTGTTCCTGGAGAAGGTCCCATAAATGCACAATTATTCTTCATTGGGGAGGCTCCAGGTGCACAAGAGGATGACACAGGAAAGCCATTTGTTGGTAGATCTGGCAAACTTCTCATTTCTATGATTGAGGAGATTGGTCTCTCCAGAGAAGATGTATTCATTTCTTCCATTCTCAATTGCAGGCCACCAAAGAATAGGACCCCAAAGCTGTCAGAGATAGAGTTGTGCAGACCGTATGTAGAAAAACAGATTGAACTGATTAATCCTCGAATAATTGTTCTCTTAGGTAGAGTAGCAATCTATTCGATAGTTGGTCCTTGGAAAGTAACCGAGTCACATGGTCGGTTCTTTGAGGCTAAAGGCAGGACTTACTTTATGACATTTCATCCTGCAGCGGCTCTTCGTTCTTCCAGTGTAAAAGACCTGATGCGCGCAGATTTTAGGATTCTTCAATCTGAACTGTTATGAGTGGTCGTTATATTGGATAATGCTAATCTCATATCGTGAGGTCAATGCTTCCAGAAGTAGTATCTATTGTGATGGCACAATCTCCCATCGAGTTTACACAACTTGAATATTGGCTTTCTATTATTACATTTTTACTCAATGCGTTCTATGCAATATCTATTCGTGGATACTTAATTTTCATTCTAATTGGTTTCATAGTATATACAACAACATATGTTGATGGATTAGCAAAATTTTTGGTCGTAGCTGGTTTCTTTCTGTATTTCGCAGGACCAATATTGGCCAATGTCTTTGCACAGTTAGCTACTGTTGAACTAGTGACCTTTGAGGGTGCCACCTCGGTTTGGGTAGATTTCTTTGGAATCCCTGATGCTGACTTAATCTATACGATATTGTTGATTGGTGATGCTGTAGCTGCTATTTGTTGTCTTACTGGTGCAATCCTCTATTTTACAAAAGCTGCTGGCGATTTGGAATCACAAGGTAAATCCTTGATAATCAGGTCTTTGATACTCATTGCTGTACTTTCATACTTCTATGTTGCTCCATACATTATTTGATAGATACTTCGCAACTCTTAAAACTCCACCAACAGATACGAGCCAATACTGACTGGCAATACGCCAAAGGCGGTCTCTCAGATGTCTAATGATTCCATTGTCTATCGATCCGTTTCGGATGTAAGTGGTCCGCTTCTTATTGTAGATAATACTCACAATGTATCTTACAATGAGGTTGTTAAGGTCCGCGCACCAAATGGTGAATTGCTAACTGGAACTGTTCTTGAAACTGGTCGAGGTAGAGCAATTATTCAAGTATTTGAGGGAACTAGTGGTCTTGATGCTGACCTTACCGCAGTCAGATTTACAGGAGAAACAATGCACCTGCCAGTGTCGACAGAGATTCTCGGAAGAGTCCTTGACGGAGCTGGGAATCCACTCGATAAGGGACCTCCACTCACAGCTGAAGATCATTGGGACATCTATGGTTCTCCTATCAATCCTTATGCTAGACAATATCCACGCCAGCCAATTCAGACTGGACTTTCTTCTATTGATGGTTTGAATACACTGGTTCGCGGCCAAAAATTACCTATATTTTCTGGTTCTGGACTTCCACATAATCGGATTGCAGCACAGATTGTTCGTCAGGCTAAAATTCCAGGTGAAGAGGGCGATTTTGCCATAGTCTTTGGAGCGATGGGTATCACTGCAACCGAAGCACAATACTTCATGGACTCGTTCGAAGAAACTGGAGCTCTCGAACATACTACTTTGTTCCTCAATCTTGCTAATGACCCCGCAATTGAGAGAATCATTACTCCTCGAGCAGCTCTTACAGCTGCAGAATATCTGGCTTACGAATCAGATTTACACGTTCTAGTCATTCTAACTGACATGACCAATTATGCAGAAGCACTACGTGAGATTAGTGCTGCAAGATCAGAGATTCCAGGAAGACGTGGATATCCTGGCTATCTGTATACTGATCTTAGTCTCATCTATGAGCGTGCAGGTCGTATCAAAGGTCGAAAGGGTACTATTACGCAGATGCCAATCCTTTCAATGCCACAAGATGACATGACTCATCCCATTCCTGACCTTACTGGATATATTACTGAAGGACAAATCATCGTTGGGCGTAGTGTACACAGAAGAGGTATCTATCCACCAATAGATCCTGGACCTTCCCTGAGTCGATTGATGAAGGAAGGTATTGGTGAAGGAATGACAAGATTTGACCATAAAGAGGTACAGGCTCAGCTATACTATGGATACTCTGAAGGTCGTGACCTGCGTGACTTGGTGGCGGTTGTAGGTGCTGAGGCACTTACCGAGAGAGATCAAAAATATCTGAAGTTTGCAGATAGGTTTGAAGCAGAGTTCATCAATCAGGGTGAGTTTGAAGACCGTTCCTTTGAACAGACATTAGATATTGGCTGGGACTTGCTTAGTGACTTTCCTGAGCGAGAACTCAAGCGCTGTGATCCCGAAACAATCGCATGGGCAAAGAGCCAAAAACTCTACAAATCTGCATAGACTTTATCGTTGTCTTAATCAGGTGTAGTTGAGTATATCCTCTTAGTAGGAGGATTGACCTTGCGTATCTTAGTGATTGGGAGTTGTGGTAAGAAGAAATTGATTCAATCTACTGAAGCTCTTACATGCGATGATCTTGATTCGATTGATAACATCAGAAAGTGGCGCAAGAAACTAAGTTGTACATCTATTCGAGCTCGTGAACTCTATATAGGAAATCAGAATCGCGAACTTGTCAAAGGAGTTGACCTTCTACGACGGATTGAGAAAACAGAAATAAAATTTTCAATTCTATCAGCTGGCTTTGGTCTTGTTGAAGAGAATGACATGATACCACCTTATGATTGTAGTTTCACAGGTATGAGAAAATCACAGATTCAAGAACGTGCTGAGTGGCTGAATATTTCTTCAGACTTTAAGGAATTACTTGCAACTGGATTTGACCTGGTCTATCTTGCATTGGGTAAGAAGTATTTCCTAACTTTGGGTAATGATTGGAAGAATACGGTAGAACCCATGATTCTTGGATTCAATCGTACCCTCTCTGAAGGGAAGCTGCTTTGCATACCTTCAGCACATGATATTGTCAGAGCATTTTCACAAAATGGTCACAAGATTCATGGTATTACGGGATTCAAGGGTGACCTATTGAGGATTCTTGCAAATTATGCATTGAAACAAAAGAATCCCTATAGAGAACTGCTCGGATGGACTCATCCTGTATATCTACGTGGTTTGGTTATGAAACTGGGTAATCTCAAAAATATGAATTAGAAAAGACTGATGGAGGTTTTACTTGTTCTAGAAACATCCTGAATACCCTTGTCACAATTATCAAAGTGTACCTTACAAGAGATTGTGATTGTTTTGACCTTCTTTCGAATATTCAGCTCGGTTCTAAATATTGTATCAATTGGTTCGTTTCCGAGACCTGCCTTGAGATATCCAATTCTTATTCTCTTTTCATCTGGTAACCAACTAAATGGTGAAACACTTGTTACTACTAGATGTGGCCCAAAATCAACCGCTAATTCGACATTTTGGTATGGATGCAAATAATTGTTTGAGATTGTAGAAGTGAGTCTAATAGAGTCGTTGCTTACGATTTCCCATTCTTTTACTAGGTTAATTTGTGGAGGTTTGTACTTGCCTTTCTCTTTTTTACGTCCTCTACGTGTTTTTTTTCTTGACCTATCTGCAATATCTCCTTTTACTCTCTCAGGATGATCAATCCATCCTACTATTGTTCTCAGAGTCGCTAACTTCACATCATTTAGCAAGTATTTTGTAATATTCTGATTTTGTTCGGCTTTCCTTACTCCTTTCACCACTGCTGATTTAAGGTCCACCACTCGAATTTTTGATAGAGTATCAACCTCTCTAAGAGCTGTTACCATCTGCTCGACGAACTCAACAACTTTCCTACCAACATCTGCTCGAAATTTGTTTTCTTTCCACCATTTGGATCTGGTTGTATTATCATAATTTGGTGGCGCCAATGACTTGCAGGAATTTTGCCATGATTTGAGATCCACTTTCTTCAATTGTGTAACTACAAAATCCTCAATGTATCTCAGCTGCTTCTTAGTTAGTTTCTTCTTTTTCAATGTCATATCTTGTTCCCTTCCCCCATAATTCTAATGACCATACGATGGCCTATGTTCTAATGATTCAGAATTAGTATTAAACTACTAGAAATTGGGGTCTAGATCATGACACTGTGAATCTCTTCACATGTATACAGATACTAACAATTGGGTTTCACTCGTCGAGACCGTGATGTAAGTAATGATCTTTTTCTTTTTTAGCTCCAAAACTACGAATACCATCAGCTTTCAGTTTGGCCTTGATAGCTCTTCCCTGTCCTGGCGAAATTTCACCTTGTTTTGCCAAGAAGTCCACAATCTCATTTGCTTGAGTTAATGTATCACATCGTCGTATGTAATCCACGACATCTGGAGTGTATGCAATTTTCTCCTCTTTAGATTCTTCAGTTGATTCTTCAGACATCGTTCGAACACCATCTATCCTGAAGGTCCGTGTATTTCCTTCATCTAGTTCTTTGTTTAGAGCCGGGAAGTCCCGACGAAATTCTTCGTCTTTAGACATGGTTTTCACCAGAAGGCCTCGGTCAATTATGACCATGGCTTCTCCAAGAGTCACTTCCAATATTTGACTTAAGAGGTTTGCCAAGATGCCGTGGATGTGTTATTCTCTCAAATATGCCCAAGGAAATCCCTTTGAGAGATGCTCTGTATCATTGGCTAAGGTAAGAAATCGAATGCCAGACTCTTTCTCAGCTCTTCTCCAACCTCCGTATCCACCATAAGTTGCAGCTGCTTGGATAACCTTTCCAAGAGACCTATCTCCAATCGAGAGGGCTGCCTGGACTCGAGCTCCTCTCAGGTCAAGAGTTTCAAGAGTGACTCTTGGTACATTCTTGACTTTCTCATCAATCTGTTTGATTTTGTTTCTGAGCACCTCGATTTCTGGCTGGGGTTCTTGTTGCCATCTAGTCTGAGCCTTTGGTACAAACGGGTTCACACTTGCAGTGATTCTCATCGTTGAATGTTGTGCAATATTCCGAATCATTGTTGCAGTATCTTCCACATCCGAATCTGTTTCACCTGGCAGTCCGATTATAAAATACATTTTTAGTGAGCTATATCCTGCTGCTTCAGCTAATTTTACAGCATTATCGATATCATCGTCATCTAGACCTTTCCCCATTACTTTCCTAAGTCTTGATGAACCTGTTTCTGGAGCAATAGTTAGTGTTCGTTGTCCGCTCTTTACAAGGCATTCCAAAAGGTTAGGAGTGACAGAATCAGCTCGAAGTGATGGCACTGATACATCCACATTCTGATCCACAATCCAACAGACAAGATCCTCCAGTCTATCCATGTCCCCTAAAGATGAACCAATCAGAGAAACTTTCCTTACTGGAGTCTTTTCTAATCCTAGTTTGACAAGTTCTTTTAATTTATTCAAAGAACGAGTTCTTCGGGGACGACAAACATGTCCAATTAGACAGAATTTACATGAATGTCCACAACCTCGAGTCACTTCTAGTAGGAACGATTTCCCAAAGATAGGTTCTAACTTGGATCCTGTTTCTACATCTGGCACAATCTGAGCTATAGGATAATCTAATGAATCAAGATCACTAATCATATTGCGCCCAACAGATTCAGGACTTGCAGATGGAACATATATTCCATGGAGCATGGATAAAGCTGTGATTGCTTCAATTCTTGATTCTGCATCTTGAACCTCATTGACAATCTCATGAATAATGAGTTCCCCATCTCCAATCACAAAGGCGTCAATAAAATCTGCATATGGCTCAGGATTTGTACTTACAACTGGCCCTCCAACAATAACAATCGGATCTTCCTCACATCGTTTCTTTGCAAGGACTGGAATATTTCCTGCTTCCAACATTTGAATGATGTTTAGAATGTCTTCTTCATACGTAAGTGTGAATCCTACAATGTGGTTATCTCTGAGTGGCCTTCCTGTTTCAATAGAAGTCGCGGGAGATCGAGTCTGATGTCTGAAGTACCGCTCACAAGAAGTATCTTCTCTGGCATTTAGAGTAGAATAGAGAATTTGCAATGCAAGACTCGTCATTCCAACACGATATGTGGACGGATAACAGTGTCCAAAGAGTATGTCAACCCGGCTAGAGTCTTTCACCACTACATTGAACTCTCTCACTGGTGTTGCTGGCAAGGTCTTCACTCACTTTTCAAATCTATAACTTTCTGATTTTGTGTTGCTATCACCAGTTTATTCGCCTCGATATCCTTGTCTACAATAACACCAATCCCAGTTCTAGCACCTTGATGCAGGATTACTCCCGGTGAGATTGAGGTTCCAATACCAGTCTTCACATTGTCGCCAATTATAGCTCCTAATTTCCTTCTACCTGATGATACGCGTTTTCCTTTCACAGTGACGCTGATATCTCCATTATCGTGTCGTAGGTTTGCAGTGATTGTGCCTGCTCCAAAATTAGAACCTCTTCCAATAACTGAGTCACCTACATATGACAAATGCCCAATGTTAGTGTTATCCATTATTATACAATTCTTGATTTCAACAGCGTTTCCAATTTTCACATTCTTTCCAATAGATGTGTATGCACGGATGTAACAGTTTGGACCTATCACTGCATTTTCTCCAATCAGTGCTGGTCCTTCAATATACGCTCCAGTCTTGATGACTGCACCTTTCTGGACTATGATTACACCCTTGATGACTGCACCATCTTCTACAATTCCCTCAATCTTAGTCCGTATCTGATTAAGAATCATCTTATTGGCCTCTAGCAAATCCCAGGCTCTCCCTATATCTAACCACCACGATGGTAGTGAGTAACCCCCAACGTTTCCCTTCCTAATCAGCATTCCAATGGAATCTGTAATCTCAAATTCTCCCCTAGGTGAAGCTTTAGTCTTATCAATAGCATCCATGAGAGATTTGTTGATGACATAGAGTCCTGCGTTTACTAGATTACTCACCATCTGGTCCTTTGTTGGTTTCTCGATAAGTTTGACTGCTTTCCCCTCTTTAACAGCAACGACGCCGTAGGCACTCGGATCATCAACAGGTCTCACTGATAGAGTTAGGTCATATCCTCCTTTCTTGTGATATGATATGAGACCTTCAAAACTACCGGGTCCGAGCATGATATCCCCATTCATAAGAATTGATGAATCCTCACCAACAAACTCTCTTGCATAACCTGCAGCATGAGCTGTACCCTTTCTTTTCTCTTGATGAACATATGATACTGTCATTTTCCCCCAATCTTGCGATTCTATTGCTTGATTGAGTTTCTCCTTATGATATCCATAGATGATGAGAACCTCTGTTATACCTGCATCTTGCAGAGCTTCTAGAGTGTGGAAGATTAGTGGTTTTCCTGCAATGGGAAGCAGATGTTTTGGTTGATTTGCAGAGAGTGGTAGCATCCTAGTGGAGTCCCCAGCTGCAAGTATGACTGCCTTCTTCATCATAAGTCGAGGTTCTCCTCTCCTATGCGACATTAAAGCCTTTGTTTTCAAGAGTAAGTTTTTCTACAGCTCGATCTTCTCTTGCAATTGTCGAATCCGACCGCTCAAATCGGGATAATCTTTTCCAAAAGCACTCGGCTGAAGTAACTGATCATACATATCATGCATCTCTTTCGCCCACTCCCCAAGTTCCTTTGTCTTGTCACTATCATCTTTCTGCAGCACAGACAATTCGCATCTTGTGATGAGCGCATCCACATGCCAGAGTACTACACCTATTTCAGAATGGTCGCATCCCTCCAATAGCTCTAGTGCTCTTGTGATGTCCTTGATAGCCAGATCTGAATCGGACCTGCATTGCGCTAACTTC
>JABCTV010000091.1 GCA_018238205.1 Candidatus Thorarchaeota archaeon | reverse complement strand
ACCGTCAGATTGGGATGAGTCTTTTCTGCTTGAGACTTGCATTTTTCAATAATGAGTACAATATCAGCTTCATCGGTTTCTGCAGGGTGACTAAACACATCAAGCAATTTGAGCATTCTTTCAGATGCAGCTTGTACAATCTCAATGTAATTGTAAGCACGAGAGGTATCTTCAATCATCATAAGCGAAGCCTCTGCATGACTCATGAGCACTTGAAGGTCGTTTCTCAAGTCATGCTGTAGAAATGATGTGTAAAGCTCCAGATCTTGGTGAGAGAGATGCAATTTCTCTTCCGCAATTACGTTTCTAGTAATGTCTTCTTTCACTGCGACATAGTGAGTAGCTTCACCATCAGGATTGAAGATTGGAGATATCCATGCATCTTCCCAGTAAAGTTCGCCATTCTTTTTTCTGTTGACGAACCGCCCATGCCAAACTTTGCCAGATGTGAGTGTTTCCCATAAATCATCATACGTTTCAGAAGGAGTTCGTTCGGTCTTCAATATTCGAGGATTCTCCCCCACAGCTTCCTCTGAGGTATAACCTGTGAGTTCTGTGAATTTTGGATTCACGTATTCAATCGTACCTTCAAGATCAGTGATTACTATAGATGTTGGACTTGCCGTGATTGCCCCTGATAATTTTAGAAGTTCTATCTCTTTCTCGCGTTCTGCGGTCACATCTATAACAACAGCCATCGTACCAATCACGTTATCATCTTCATCACGTCGTGGTACTCCTGAAATTCTAACGATAATCTCGCCGCCATCTTTTCGAACCATAGTCAGATTGTATGCGGAAGATACACCTACTGCACGTCTTGTTGATTCTTCTCTTAATTGATCGCGCTCATGGTCTGGAATCAAATCGAAAAGACTCATTCCAAGTAGTTCTTGATACTCATAACCGAGCATAGCTGCAAATTCATCATTGACAAAGACGAGTTTTTCCTCCAAGTCGGTAATTCCAAAACCTTCTGGAAGATAAATTAGAAGTTCCCTGTAGTGCTTTTCATCAAGCTGGAAATCTTCTCTGTTCAGTTGCTCGTCTTTCGGCATTCAGGTTTCCTTCTTACTTCTGAGAAAATAGTGTTGGAGTTTCACAGATTATATTTGTAATTTTAATACAATATATTGGAAACTACTGTAAAGACCTTTCCATATGATATAATGATTGAATTTTCAGCAAGCTCATATAGGACCCTGTTTAAATGAATTTCATTCAGGGAACGGTGTTTCTGATGACTTCAGATGCGAAAACACAGTTAGCAATATTCTGGGATGTAGAGAATGTTTCAGATGAAACATCAACGCATAAAGCAATGACTGAGAAGATACGCCAGTCAGGACATGTAGTGAAAGCTTACGCTTTTGCGGATTGGGACCCTCGACGTACTATGGCCGAAGATCTCTACGCACTTGGATACGATCTCATCCACGTACCAGATGACAAGGATAATGCAAGTGACTACAAGATGGCCTCGTATATCTTGGACCATCTTATACGCTATCCTGAAACTACCCGGTATGTGATGATTACTGGAGATGGTGATTTCAAACTCTTGGTGAATTCTCTCAAGGAGCGTGGCGTTGAACTATGGCTCATCAGCAATCCTGTAATCACTGCATCAGACCTTCCCGAACTTGCTACGATGTATAGTGACATCTTTTCATTCAGACCTTCCCTAGACTGTGTAAATCCTGAAGATTGCGATGAATCAGTACAGAGTATAGTGAAACAGAGACACATAGTAGGAGTCCAACTGCAAGAAGTAGTTCGAATGATTACAAAGACAGGTAGTAAGCCTGGTATTGGCCACGTAAAACATGTGATGAACTCGCTCAATCCCGAGTTCGATGAAGGAGAATTAGAATTTAGCAGTTGGAATGATTTCTTGGATTGGGCGGAAGCACAGAGATACATAGACCGGGAAGGAGAGTTGCCAAGTACTGTTCTCTCCCTGCCAAAGGAGCTAACACCCCAATCAGTTAAGGTATCCAAAGAAGTTAGTGAGGCTTTTGATTTTCTAGCGCTGGTCACTGAGGAATATCTTAGCGAGGGAACTCCACCATCACTCATGGATTTAGGAGTGAAACTTAGAGAGCGAGAATTTGAGTTTGAAAAAATAGGATATCGTAGATTTTCTGATTTTGTTCTTTCAGCAGAGAAGAGAGGTCTCATTAGAATCATGCCCTCAGAGGACGATAATGAGGGAGCTGTTGTTCTGCCAGTATATGACCTTGAGAGGATGAAATCATGGTTTGAGAAGAATGTAAAACGTGTATTTGGTGACGCTGTTAATATACCGAAACCTGCTTTCATGAAGAAGATCTCGAAGACCCTTCTTGAATCAAGAATCACTCTTCAGCAGTTGGAATCCTATTTACTGGATGTGAAGGTAAGAGAGGAATATGAAAAAATCCTCGAAGCAAGTGGAATTCCATTCCTTCCACCTTTTCAGATGTCAATAGCACACATCAAGATTGGAAAAGGATTAGAATGTGCTGATGTTATCGCTGAGGTGAACTCTGAACTTAGCCCATTGGGAATCAAACTCAGTTGTCCTGTGTGAGCCGTCAAATAGAAGCATTATTCAAGAGGATTGTAAAACTCACCAAGTTATGACAGACACGAACCCGTATGAACAACTGGCTCTAGTGCTTGATACAATCCCAAATGGCTATCCCGCCGTAGAGGATGGAACGCATTTGCGCATTCTCGAATGGATTTTCACTTCAGAGGAAGCAGAATTGACATGTAAATTGAAACTTAGAGGAGAAACATCAGAAGAGATTGCCATCAGACTGAGTCTTCCAGAGGACGAACTGGAGAAATTACTAGATGTGATGTATTCCAAGGGTCAAATCAATTCGTGGATGTCTAAGAGTGCAGGTCGTCGAAAATATGGTCTGATGCCATTTGCTGTTGGTATCTATGAAGAGCAACTGAATCGTATGGATGCGGAGTTTGCTCAGATTCTTGAAAATTACTTTCATCATGGGTTCAAGAAGATTACCGCAGTCGAACCAGTAATTTTCCAAGTGATTCCTGTAAACCAAAGTATCAATGCTGAGCTTGAGATCCATCCGTTTCAAAAGGCTGAGCAGATGATTGAGTCCTCTGGTTCGTGGGGAGTCCGTGAATGTATCTGTAAAAAGCAGAAAGAACTGATAGGAGAACCCTGTTCATATCCAACAACTGTTTGTCTAATATTGGCTCCAAGAAGAGAAAATGCGTTTGATGATGACGAGCTTACCAAGCCAATAACAAAAGAAGAATCCCTTAGACTTCTGAAACACGCAGAAGATGCAGGGCTCGTTCATTGTACATACAATGTACAAGCAAATCATACATACATCTGCAACTGCTGCACATGTTGTTGTGGAGTTCTAAGGGGAGTTGAATCGCTTGACAAACCTCGCGAGTTCATAAAAACAGATTTTGTTATGAAGGTCGATGCAAATCTATGTACTGGATGCGGAAGTTGTCTTGAACGCTGCCAGTTTGGGGCTCTAAGTATCCCAGAGGATGTCTGTGTTGTTGACCCAGAACGATGCATCGGGTGTGGTGTTTGTGCAATCGTCTGCCCCGAATCAGCAATGGAGATAATAAAATCAGAGTCATCAGAAAAACCAGCATCTCCTGAAAATCTGATGGACTGGATGACCCAACGTGCAATATCTCGGGATGTGGATCCTTCAGACTTGCTATGAAATGAAAATAATATGACTAGTCTTAAAACAAATGGTAAGTAATCCTAGGATTGTTCATGACCTCTGATACTGACTCCAGCAAAAGTAAGACCAAACCAAAGAAGGGAAGGTCCAAACCATATATTCCACACCTAGCTGAGTTCTTTTTCGAGTCAACAGAAGACTGGAATCATGACAAAGCAAAACAGCTTTACTCAAAGGCGACTCCAGCTCTCAACGATTATGAACTGGACACTGTACAATTCACTGAATGTATCGAGGGAATGAAATCACTACCCAAGTCATCAATTGATTTGGTCATAGCAGACCCACCCTTTGGAATTGATTTTGATGGGATGAGTGGTGCCTACAATCGTGATGAAAATCTAGTGATTCCTGGTTATAGAGAGGCTCAAGGTTCATACGCGGATTTCACGAAAGACTGGATTGCGCAGCTTCCGCGAATCATGAAAAAAAGTGCTTCTGCATACATCTTCAGTGGTTGGACCAATCTTGATGCAATCCTCAATGGTGCTAGGGAAGCAGGACTTACAACACTGAACCATCTGATTTGGCACTATCCGTTTGGAGTCTACACAAAGAGGAAATTTGTGACAAGTCACTATCACATCGTGTTGTTGGTGAAAAACGTAAAATCATACTATTTCAATAAAATCGAGAATTATCCTGAAGATGTATGGATTGTGAAACGAAAGTACAGAACTGGTAAGGAAAAGAATAGCACGAAATTACCCTTGGAAGTTGTATCAAAGTGCATAGATTACTCATCCAGACCTGGAGATGTTGTCCTTGATCCCTTCATGGGAAATGGCACCACTGCGGTGGCGGCAAAGTCGGCATTCAGACATTTCATTGGATTTGAAGTCAATGCTCAAATGAAATCTCTACTGAAGAAAGAGATTGACTCTGTTAATCCTGGAGAGTTATACAAACCATACAAAGAACGACTACCCACTATTGAGGAGCTTGCAGAAAAATATCCAAGAGCTTATCGTGAATATCTAAAACAAAGGGACGAGAAATAACGTATACTCATCCAAAAGCCCATCATCATCCAACAAATTGTAATTATCTGGTCTTCCTCAAATGTTTGAGGGCTTTCTGAAGAATGATGAAGTCACTTGTGGGTATATGAGGAAGAACTTGATAAATCTGTGTCCGACCTTGTAAGCGACAGACTCATTCTTCGGCAGTATAAGGTTTGCCAAGCTGCCTCCCTTGAAGAAGTAGCGCTGGCCAGGCACCAACCTCTCTTCCAGTATTGGAGCTGCAAAGATTTCAGACAAGCGTAGGAGGAAGTTGCTAATTAGCGGGACTTGGATGCAGCGGGTCAGCTCCCTCACTTTGAGCATTAATGATAGTATCTTCTTTGATTTGAGAGTCATATAACCTGCGTCGATAATCTGTTTCACAAAATCTTGGTCACCAGGCTCAAGATCGACACCTAGCTCCTCCATCTCTTCACGAGTGATGTTCACATACCCTGCCTTGTAGTCCTCTGCTACATCTAACATATCATCGAGCATGCCAAGACCCATGCCCAGCAGGTAGGAGAATTCATCAATATGGCCCCCCAAATCGAAATCGCTCAAGATAAAGTACAGCTTGAAGAAACAACGGGCCTTCTTGTAAAGGAGATCATTCATCTCCTTTTGTGAGAGCACGATTCCCTTCCTCTCGATATCACCCCAAGCACTCTCATACAAATCCTTTACCACACCAAGGGCTTTACCTGAGTAGTATCTTCGTTCATTGCTAAAGAATTGTGCTAGCCAGCGATGGCGAATGGGTGCATTGGATGGCACCTCAAGGTCACCTGCAAAACCCGGCTCGACAACACTACGTTCTAAATTCAAAAGGTTGAAGGCCTCCTTCTTGCTCAGGTTCGGTGCATCGAGAATATCATCAAAACGTCGCATATATCCCCAAGCAAGCGACCACGTTTCAGAACCGATTGGTTCAGGTACCAACTGGGAGGCGTAGGTCAGGAAGTCACGATTTCGTAGATAGTGACGTGCGGAGTCAACGGTCGCCACATAGCTTGCTGTACCATATGAATAAGGACTCGATGTAGGCATTGCTATAACACTCAAGAATACTACACACTAACTGTATTTTGCTTTTTCCTTTCAGAATCCATGAACACAAATCGAGGTGAAATTACGAAGCAGAAGAAGATGGCTATTTTTAAGAGGCTATGTAAGCAATCCAAGGATTGTTATTAGCAATAGAATAGCAGTAAATGTGATTAGTATATGGACCCTGAAGACCTACTTGTAAAACACGGTTCGGAGTTTGATCGACTTGCAGACGCATCAAGCTCAGCTGATGTCTTCAGCAGACAATTTGGAACCGAACTTACAAAGTGGGAATCCACATTCATGCGCCAATTCAGCGAACGTATATCTGGGCAGAAATTTCGCTATCGAGGTTTTGTAAGACATACCCGTGATACATCGATAGTCCTACTGACTCCAAGTCCGTGGTTAATGATAGGTGAGTTCATTTTCTTCAGTAGAGAACAGAATCTACCAGACGATGGATCATATGTGGAAATCACAGGAAAGCGAGTTGCTGTACCGAGTATTCTCCAAGAAACTAAAGTTGTTCAACGAGCAATTACAGCAGATTCGTGCCAAGAACTACCAATGGATTTCACTTCAGAAATCACTCCCCCAATGAGTCTGAAGGAATTATCCCGTATTCTTTTTGAACGGGTAGGAATGGCGGAAGCAAGTAAGAGGGTGTTTGCCAGACTCTTTGTATCAAGTCCGCCGTATCAGGAAACTGTGGGTGGACTAACTACGGGGATTCAGGCCATTGCGTCTCAAACAAAGGTTAGACAATTCCTTTCATTTACGCGACGAGTACTTCCTCCATCAATGAGGAAACAAACAACAGCTCTTCATAATGTAAGAGGAATCAAAGTCAGAACGCCAAGATTGTTCAGAGTCAATATTGGAACAGTTTCAAAAACTAGATTGAAAGAGATCTGTGTTAATCGGAAAGATCCCTCAGGATTTAGAGAGGTATCAATTGGAACTCTAACAGATACTGGTAACGCGGCATTACCAGATATCCCTCTCGCCTTAACCTCGGAGGAGTTTTGGGTGGAAACCGGTGATCCAACTGAACTCCAGCTCCCAATTTTGAAGTCAGCAATAACATATCAATTGATGACTCCCACTGTTTCTGCACGTAGTATCGAGTCCAGTACAAAGCACGTCTTAGCACGACTTGAAACCTTGCAAGAGAGTTTTGGACTTGAAGAGAGTGCTTTGGCGAGGGGACAGGTTCTCGATGCAGATGCTCTAGGAAAACCAATGAGCGTACTCAAACTTACTCGTTCTACTGCACGTGCATCGTGGAAAGAAAAGATCACAGCCAAGGAGATAAAGCATGCGTGGGATAGAATTCTTGAACCAGCACTCAAGGAGTTCATTGAACTCTCAGACCTGAAGAAAACTTCTGAGAAAGACTGGGGAAAGGGAAGTCGCTTTGATAAATTCAATACTAAGGTTCTCAAAGCAATTCGAAAACTGGATTCTGGAAAATCAGGGTCTCTCGGACCAACTCTAGCTGAGATTGCTCAAGAAGCTGGTGTAGAGAAACACGTTGCTGCAGAAACCCTGACGCGGATGAAGGACAGTGGAGTCCTCTATGAACCGCGCCCAGGAAAATACAGACTGGTGTAACAATACCGTCTAGAAAGAAATATACTGTTCAAAATTCCAATGCGATTAGAAGGAAGTACTAGAACAAATGCCAGAGAACGACATTCCGGACTATATCCATTCGATTCGAACAGATATGGGATTCAATCTTGTGGATCTCTATCAACAAGCACAGAAAGCCATTGCTACACTGACCCCTGATCAATATTCAGGTGCGTTACAAGTAACGAGGGCACGGGCTCAACAAGACTATCAAGCAGGAAAATTAGATTTAATTCCTGCATGTAAAATCTTTCTTTCGGTCCTTGAATTAAGTATCAAAGTGAAGGATTTCGAATCTCAAATCACCACTCTCTGCAACTTGGGGCTAATGTTTCAAAATGCGCGTGCTTACGATGTTGCTATAATATTTGCAACAGAAGGGATTAGATTATCGTACAAGCATAATTTACTGGAAATGAAACTCCAAGCTTTGAATGTTATATCTCTAGTATATACTAATACTTCGGAAACTGAGAAGCGCATAGAAGTAATGGAAGAAGTCGCTAATACCTATGAGAAACTCGGGCAAATGGACAAGAAGGCAGAAATTGAAGGTTTGATTAAACAATCTAGAGATTTTATGGCTATTTTTGACAAGTGATAGATACTGCATACTCTCTAGAATTAGTAAAATCTTACAAATTCGTAAGTAATTACTATTGAAAATTGTATGGGTTCATATACTCACATAAGCATAGAATAGTATGATAGGACTAGGTAAGTGGGCTAGTGCTGTGAATGCAGTACGAAGTACGCGACTGAAAGCCCAGAAGAAGATACCTTCGTCTCAAGGGAAGTCCTTACTCTCCACAAAGGAACCATCATCAGATTCCGGAGAGTCCGCGGCTGTTCACTTTGTCCATTCGGACCTTCTTAGTTTTGGTGACAAATCTAAGATGAGTGATAATGACCCCGCCGTGGTAAAAACTGTGGAAACGCTCTCTGTTGCTGGAAGTGATGCTCTAGCACTCAAACAGGAGAAGGAAGTCAGGTCTTCAGGAGGGATCCCATCCCAATGATAGCTGACAAAGCTCTTGCTAATTTTTGTAATTCTTCGGAATTACGAAGAGGTGGTGACACTGGTAGGAGAAGGGTGGAACATAGAAATTTCTTACAGGTGAGGTTCACTCCTCATAATAAATGTAAGATTTAGGTTATATAAGCTCACTTGGTCATTCTTAGAATCCCATAACAACCAAGACAATTCCAGTCAATATCAGAAAAACACCGACCATGGCCAGAGGAGTAAATTTCTCTTTCAAAACAAATACTGAAACAGGTATCGCAAAGAGTGGAGCAACGGATGCAATTACTGACATGATAGCAGCTCCTACCATTGCAACTGCAGACACGTAGAGAAGAGAGCCTAAAGCCATCCCGAAGAAACCAGCAATGATAACTCGAGTTGTTGCTTTTCTTGTTGGCCAAGTCATTCCCTGATATTTTGCAACTGCAAACATCGGTACAAAAGCTATCGAACCAATGACAATACGAACAAAACTTCCGCTGATTGGATCAACCCCTTCAATACCCACTTGAAGTAGGGTCGTCCCTATCGCGTAAAGTACAGCGGTCAATAATGCACCAGCAATTCCCCAAAGGTCAAGTCGTCTATGAGAAGTTTCCTCTTCATTTCCTTCTGTTTGCACCTGATCGCTATTTTGTTCATTTGATATGAGAATCACTCCAATTACTGCAATGATCGCACCAGCAAGTCTTGATAGAATTGGAGGTTCCCCAAGAAACACGACCGTGAGAAAATATGTCATGATTGGGAAAGACATTGCAATCGGAAATGCATACGAAACCCCAATCCGTTCTTGACTCCATAGATATATTGTATCACCAATTACTGCTCCAAGTATAACAGAGATTCCAAGAATAGCTATAGTCACCAGAGGTAAGAAGACAGAATCTAAACCTGGAAAAATAAAAACCACGATTATCATGAAAGGCAAAGCCACCCACATCTTGATTGAGCTAATTGCAATGGGTCGGATTTCGTCAGACTGTGAACGATATACTACGACTGATAGACCGTATAGTGCAGACCCAAGTAGACCAATCAGACTTCCAATAATTAATTCGGGGGAGGCTTGCATGAAATATTCCCAATTAATACGCCCTAAGATACTATCGGAATAACAAAGAATCGAAATATAAAATTGGCAAAGCTTTTCACATAATCCTACAATTGTGTATACCACACTTTGAGGTGTAAAATATGGCAGAAGAGAGTGTTTACAAATACATTGAGCTTACAGGAGTAAGCGGCAAGAGCTGGGAACAAGCAATGAACAATGCAATCACGAAAGCAGGACAGAGTCTGAGAGATCTGCGAGTTGCTGAAGTGATCACGCAGGATGTTAGAATTGACGATAACAAGATTGTAGAGTACAGAGTTCGAATGAAACTCAGCTTCAAGTATGAGAAGGAGTAGAATATCTATAAAGTTAGAGAGGTAGCAAGTGCCACCTCTCTACTGTTTTTCTTTCATTTCATCTTTCGAGTAAAATAAGCAAAAACACGAATATACCAAGTGGTTTGTGTGATTCGCAAATTAATCGAAATCAATTTCTAATAAAGAAAGGGACAGAGAGGGGGGTTTACACCGCCTCTCGTTCCGTATACTATGTTTTCTTCATCTTTGGCAGAATTACAAAGACAACCAAGAGAAGACCCACAACTCCGATACCGGCGACTATCAGAAGTGGAGTCATATCACCAGTTGGTGTTGTTGATGTAGTTGTGGTCGTCGTGGTGGTTGTCGTGGTAGTAGTGGTCGTAGTTGTGGTAGTGGTTGTAGCCACTTCATTCACTGTCACATTGACACTATCAACAAAGCTATTTCCAGCATCATCGTATACAACACAAGTGTAGTTGTACACTCCAACTGCGAGCCCTTCCAATGATACATTGATTTTCTCAGACGATGAGTTCCACAATCCTGAAAATGTCACAACGTCATCAACTAGAACTTCATAGCTATTTGCCCGTGGGTCACCAGGATCCCAGACAATGAAGTGACCTGTAGCACCTTCGTCAAATTCGTGGTCTGCGGGTTCATTACAGACAGGAGACATGGTGTCAACCACAGTCACATTGATAGTATCAGACAACGTATTTCCTGCAACATCCCAAACTTCCACTTCTATGGTGTACATCCCGAGGTCTTCAATGTCAGTCTGCCAATCATAGGTATATGGAACAATTGAGTCACTGTGTACAACTGACCCTTCAATAATGAAGTAGACAAAATCAACTCCCGAACCAACATCATCTGCTGTGGCATTGATCTGCACAAGACTCTCTACCTCAGTCATATCAATTGGTGTGTCAATAGTGAGCGTTGGGTCCACATCATCACCAACAGTATATGAATAGAAGAGTCCGCCATTATCATCAACAGTCTGTAACCCACATCCATCAGTTACAATTGCATAGAATTGAACCTCAGTATCATAGGATTGAGCTGGAATGTAGACGTTATACCAATCACCTGCATCATATGCTCCGATGATTGAATTCCATGAAGTCCAACCATTTGTTGTATAGTTGATTAGAACCTCAGAAACTCCAGGACGCACATCTGATGCTACTGTTCGAACATACGTATTTTCGTAGTACATCGGTGTTGATTCAATAGTGACTGAAGTAATAGATGGAGGTTCTAAATCGATGAAGTTGAGATCATCAACCAGCAGTGATGTTCGCAATCCAGCAGCTGCATGTGCATCAATAAAGATACTGTACATATACCAGTCATTTGTAGATGGTGAAAAGGCACTCTCAAAATCTTCAGTGATGTTGCGAGTGAGATGAGTCCATGTCCCAGTTTGATTGAATCCATCCACAAAAATATAATTGATACTGGTACTGTTAGTAGTTGGATATGCTGCTGATTTTCCAAGTACATATTGGATATATCTGTTCGCTCCAGAAAGAATAAACTCCATTTGTATCGATGCATATGCTACTCCAGTACTTTGAATATCATCCAAGTACCACCAAAAATCAGTACCCAATGCACTATCGATATCAATGTATAATCCGTTTCGAAATAGCCCATCCATTGCATTTTCAACGGTGATGTTGGCAGAATAATGACCACCGTGTGATTCGGTAGATTGTGAAATATCACCGGTACCTGAGTATTTCAACCATCCTGTGAATGGATCATAGTTACCCCAATTGTCAACATATTCAAATGTAGGATCACTTGTTGGATACGTCATCATCCTGAAATCGTCAACAAGAAGCTCCACTCCTGCATCGAACATTCCTTCGTAAATATAAAGATCAATCCGACTGAGTGTAAGATTGATAAAATTGAACTCGTTGCATATTTCGTAAAGGTCTACCTCAGAATGTTGCCAAACATCTCTAGAACCAAAACCGGGCATTCCAATGTAATAAATGGAGGTCGAGTTAGTGCCTGGAATACTGCCAGAACCATGACCAAAATACATTATGACAGTATAGGTTGAAGCATTCGTGAACTGTAGTCTGAGATATCCATACTGTGATGGACCTGCACCAACAGTATCATTGTATTTCCAATCCAGTTCTAAGATATTCATTCTAGGGTAGAGTGCATGATAAGCAGAGGCTGATGGAAATAACTCGTAGGTTCGTGCATAAGCACTCCCATTTGGCATTGTGGGTATGCTCATATTAAGAGAGTAAGTATCTAGGGTACTATCAGTTGATTGAGTGACATACGCAGGAGAGAGATTATACCAATTCCACGCATCACCTGTCCCAGTTTCAAAATCTCCATCTTCAATCCAACCGGAGTATGTAGTATTATACAAAATAACATCATCGAATACAGATTGTACTTTGTCAGTAGCTCCAGCTGGCGATTGGACATAGAACCAGAGACCTGTGACATAGTTAGTACTCGTAAGAGCACCAGCCCCAAAAGCTTCAATGAAATCTTCAGTGATATTGCGATCGAAATTGTTCCACTGGTTGAGCGTGTCATTTATCATTATTCTTACATAATTGGTTGAATTCCCACGCCCAG
>JABCTV010000090.1 GCA_018238205.1 Candidatus Thorarchaeota archaeon | reverse complement strand
ACTTTCAAGAGAACAATTGCAAAGGTGAGGGAGATAACCGAAAGTAAACTTGGTTGAAAAAGTACATATACAAATTGATTTTCCTGAAACTAGAGGTCGGTGAGTAGGATTTCCGAGGTTGATACGCAGCTCGAAAGAATAGACGAGAAGATTTCCCTGTTCGACTATCTGACCAGGATATATGATATTCTAAAAGATAACACCGGATATCTAGTACTTATTGGCTGCATAGCTGTGATAGTACTTTCTAAGGTATTAATCATTAATTTAGTCATGGTAATGTGTGATGAGGATATGGTCATACTTACTGAACAAGTTAATGACATAGATACAATACTTCTGGCGTTAGGACATCAATGGGACTCTATTCATTTTGTAAACATTGCAACAAATTGGTATCCATCCGGCGTGGAAAATGATATACTGTTTGCATTTGGACCACTATATCCATACCTGATATCACTCATTGGGAACTATGTTGAGAACTACTATATTGCTGGAATACTCGTTTCAAATACATTTTATTTCATGTCGTTAATATCATTTTACTTTGTATCAAGACAATATATGGATAAGATTCATGCATACTTGTCAACAACATTGTTTGCTGTCTTTCCCACATATCTTGTATATGGTACAGTCGCGTATACTGAACCGGTGGCACTATTCTTTGCCATATCCTCTTGGTTCTTTTTTAAGAAAGAGAAATATCATCTAGCATCAATACTGATAACATTGACCATACTAACTAGATATGCATTCATTTTGGTTGTACCTGTATATGGAATGATTATGTTTGCACGAAAATCCCGAAGTGTTAAACAAGATGATCCAAGAAGAAATCTTATTGAATGGCGAGTACTATGGTTATTAATTCCAACGATATCTGTTGTTGTGTTATTCAAGTACTTTGAGTCATTGACCGGAAACTTCTTTGTGGTTTTACATAGCCATGCATTTTTCGCAGATTCTCTTAGAACACCTGTAGACCAGTTTGACTGGTTTTTCACAGGATTCTTTACAGAGGTGAACGAATTTAATCCCATTCTTCTCTTATTAGAGCGATATATATTCACCATTCCATTTACAATTCTTATTCTATCACTGTTGAAGGACAAGAAAGAATTAGGATTCTACGGTATTGTATTGATGTGGCTTACAATGAGTATGGTTGGAATATCTGGAATCGCATCTCCACGAATAATGCTATCATCATGGGTTGCTTTCTTGGCATTTGGTAAGAATGCATCACACTCGATGTATATAGTAATGATAGGTCTTAGTATAGTATCTGGTCTTTGGGTAATGTTTCACTTCCTTACAGGATTCTTCGCTTAGATTAGAGTACGGCGCAAACAACCCTTAAATCAGGGGCTTGGTCTTAGCTAGCATAGTGTTGCTTATGGTCGACATAAAGAGTCAGATTAAAGATTATTTGGACCTTCTAAATATGAAACACACTTGGAACGCAAAAGAAAGTGTTTTCGAGTTGGTTTTCAGTGAGAGGAAAGATAACAAGACTGCAACACCAGATGATGATAGTACTTTCCAGTATACAATCTATGTTAAACCCGGCTCAAAGTGGATTCAGATATACACTGAAGTTTACAAACTTGCGAGTATTCCTGATAAAAAGCGAGCTGAAGTTCTTCTAGAATTACTCCTTGCCAATCGGAAATATGCAGAGGTCTGTTTTGATTTCAATAAGCAAAAGGGATTCATTGGCTCATCTCAGGAAATGATGGTTCAGGGTCTTAACTTTGATGGATTTAGAGAGGAATTTCTCGCTGTTCCGTGGGCAGTTAAAAAGTTCTGGACAGAAATAGCACCCAAGTTTGGTCTCAAGTGATCTGAAAGATTATTCTAATATCCTCTTCCTTACTTTCTCAACTATCATAAGAAACAGCTCTTGTGGATTTTCAACCTCAGTGAATCCACCTGTGTATGCATCAGCACTTCCTCCACCACGTCCTCCAAGGCTTTCCACAATGTCTGTGATATAATGTGCTGCATCCTTTGGCATTCCCTTTGTCCACAGAACAATGTTAGTCTTTTTTCCAGAGGTTAAGAATAGAGTGACGGATGGTTCTGTGAGTTTCAACTCCTTGATTAGGTGTCTTAAAGTTGATATTTCAAATCCTTGTAGATATTCATGCCAGAATGTGACCGTCTCAAGTTGCTCTTTGTTCGGTCCTTCTCTCATCAATTGAAGAATTTTATCAACTGCTTCTCCATAAGATATCTGGAGAGTTTTTGATTTATCCAAGATAGCACCAAGCTGCTCAATCTCGTACGGGTAGCTATACTTTCTAGTCAATGCAATATTATAGGTCTCCACAAGATTTGCAACAGCAATTTCTCCTGTGACAAATTCAATGTGCGTGTTTCCTTCTTGTGCTTTGACATCGGTGATTTTGAACGCACGGATATCTCTGGTATTAGTGACATGAATGCCAGAGCAGGCTGAGCTATCAAACTCCCCAACATTCACTAACCTGATTGCATCGTTCTTAGATGTGACCCCTTCTCGAGCTCTTACAGATTCATCAACATCAGCTGCTGATACTACTTTTGTTGTCACAGCTACTTCATCATGAATCAATCTATTGACTTTGGTTTCAGTGCCCAATATCTCTTCTAGTGGAATAACTTTGCCTTCAAGTACTACTGTTCCATGAACTCCATCAACCCAGATCCAACCAAGTATCAATTCTGGATATTTCTTTTTCATAACTCCAACAAAGATATGCTCAGCTGTGTGATTGGTCATCATTGCTCTTCGCCAGGACATATCGAGTTTTAGAAGCGCCTTACCTTTTCGTGCTGGCGAGCTCTTCATTACAAGCACTGTTTTTTCATCATGAAGTTTTGTATCGATGAACCCATACTCCTTCTCATCTATAATTAGAATTCCTTTATCTCCTGCTTGTCCTCCACCGGCAGGCTTAGTTACTTGCTCATTGATTCTTACGTAACAGTCACCATTAGCTTCGAGAATAGACTCGATTTCAACCTCAAATTCTCCCTTCATAGGGTCCGTCCAGTAATATGGTTGAGCAATCATAATTTTCACACACACTCTATCAGTATTACGAACTCCTTTTGAATCTGGTCGAATGTTCTGGTGATAAACACTTCAGCCGAAACCGATATAGCGCATTCACTTCACACTCAGTGTGCTTAGAGGATAAGAGAGGACGCAACTATGTTCAAGTTCTTGAAGTCTGACCCACTCAAAAAAGCTAGGAAACGTGTTGAGAAAGCTCTAATAGAGATTGAAGAGGGCTATCCTGATTATGCAAGTACTGAATATGAAAAGGCAGCTCGACTATTTCAAGAACAGGATGAGATTGAATTTGCTGTCAAATATTTCCGTGAAGCCGCATCTTGTTCATTGGAAAGTAATGACCACTATCGTTGCGCAGAGCTGAAAACTGCAGCCGCAGAATGTTTGTTTCTTGACGGTCGATTTGACGAAGGAGCTAGTTTGTACTCTGAAGCCTCTGATCATTTATTCCGTGAGAAAAAAGGAAGAGAATCAAATAGGTCTCTGGGCATTGCAATCATTGGTTACTTGGGTGCTAGGAACTTTGAAACTGCTACCAACCTGATGCGGAAAGCTGAGAAGCGACTTGTGGAATCATCACAGAAAACAGACGCTAATTACGAACTTGCAAAATTATGCGTATCTATTTTGTGTGACGGTTCTGATGTAGCGAAGAAGGTTTTCGAGAAAGCTGCGGGTCGTATAAAACCACGACCCTCGGAAGAACCACTTCTGACTTTTGTTGTGAACTCAGTTAGGCTTGCTCTTGAAACAGAAGTTACCCTAGACTGGGCGGGTAAGGTTCAAGAAGATATTCCAGTTAAATCAACGGTTGAACTTGAACTCCAGTACAAATGTCCTGCGGATGTCCACATAACGGACCATCGCGTTTCTCTCTCAAATAGTGTCATAATAGCAAAAGAACCTGAATTTCGAAATCCTCCATCCAAGGAAGAATCTTGGCTTATCAAGTTCACACCTGTTTTGAGTGGCGATGGAATTATCGGCCCATATACTGTTACCCTAGAGGGCGATCAGGTACTCGTACACAAGCATAGTAATGTTATCAACTTCAAAATTGCACGAGCTCCTTCTGATATTGATCTTAAAATTTTACCAGAACGAGTTTCTTGTAGTTTGGGTGATGAAGCAGGACTTGAGATCGAATTGGAGAATAGTGGAGATGGTCCTGCAGATAAGATCCTAGTAACAGTTGAACTATCTGAAGGTCTAGAGATATCACTTGGAAGTGAGGAAAAGCTGATCAACTTTATTGGAAGTGGAGAAAATATTCGTTTCCAAATTTATGTGCGTGCAATCAGTCAGGGTGACGAACTTGTAACAATTCATGCGGTAGATGGACGAACCGGTCAGGAAGTAGTCAAGACTACGATGGTGAGAGTAGGATAGGTCTATTTCTTTCTACTTTCTCCGCTTCTTTCTTTCTGCATCCTCTCTAATGCTCAAACAGGCTCCCATTACTTCTTGAATTGCCTCTTCTTCATTAAAGGTCTTAAGAAGGTCGTCAGCATCTTCGAGCTTGTTATCAGCAAGACTCGAACTGAAATCCAGGAGGGTGTGAAGCCATTCCCATCGAGTTTTATCAATGATTTTCTTAGCTTTTTCAATTCGTTCTTTTGCTTTATCCATTTTCTCAATGGTTGCAAAACCCATTGCTGCTAGAGAAAGATCAATTACTGCTCGCTCAGCATTTCCGTTGTCAATCGCCTTGTCAGCAGCTTTATCGTAGAGATTACCCATATTTTGGGCTGCTGTAAGGAAGTATTCAGTATTACCTGTTTTGTGGCAAGAATATGCTGCCCAGAGGTAGGCTTGGGCTGCGGTTTCAGTCATTCTTTCAAGAAGAGCCTCTTTGGCTGCATTCTCATAGAGAGTGAGCGCGGTTGAAAAATCACTAATTTGTCGGTATTGTGTAGCCGCTTCCAAGTATGCGGTCGCAGCCGCCTTATGGTTGTCCTTGCCTAGGCTTTCTTCTGCATACATATGATAGTACTCTGCGGCCTTCTTTGTCATCTCGAGTACACGGTCGAGGTGGCAAGCAGCTGCTTGTTTGAATTGGTTTGCGGCTTGATAAAAATTCTCAGTTTCCAAGAATTCATTCGCAAGACGTTCCCATTGAGCGCATTCATCTTCCATGTATCTTGACCTCTTAGCTCGAATATTATCTACTCTAACCCTGAGTAGGTAGGTTCTAAATCGTCTGTGCTACACAAATATGTTGTGCCGATGTAGGTGTTCCAAAATATCGACATTCTTGATGGTTTTAGTTACCAATTTCATCGAGTAATTCCTTAGCTCGTTCAACTTTCACGTTCTTTTCTTTGACAAGTTTCTCAGCTATGATGTCAACTTGTTCACCACGAGCGCCCGCAGTTGCAGCGACATTGCGTGCATGAAGTGCCATATGTCCCTTCTGAATTCCTTCTGATGCAAGGGCTCTTAGTGCAGCTAGGTTCTGAGCCAATCCGACACTGGCAATGATGTGAGCCAACTCAAGAGCGGTCTTCACTCCTAGAATCTTCACACAAGCTCGAGCGACAGGATGAACCTTCGTAGCACCGCCAACGAGACCCACAGCCATTGGAATTTCAATTGAACCTACTAGATTGCCATCTGGATCTTTCTCATATTTGGTGAGTGAACTATAACCGCCAACTGCGGCATAACTATGGGCTCCAGCTTCAATTGCTCTGAAGTCGTTACCAGTTGCTACCACGACTGCATCAATTCCATTCATGATGCCTTTGTTGTGTGTGGCACATCTGTACGGGTCTGCTTCGGCGAAGGCCCAAGCTGCTACAATGTCGTTAACTACTTCTTCTCCGCCTAGAAGTTTCTTATCGAAGGTGGCTCTTACACGGACAAGTCTAAATTCTGCGAGGTTAGATAGAATCCTGAGAATCACTCTTCCACCAGTTAGCTTCTCAATTCGGGGTGCAAGAGATTCAGCCATTGTATTGACTGCGTTAGCGCCCATCGCATCACGAGTATCAACTATCAGCTCACAGATAAGCATGGCTCCAACTGATGTATCGATAATTCTCACTCTGATATCCTTCGCTCCACCACCAAATTTTATGAGAATTGGATCTTGTTCATTTGCAAGTTCAATAAGTTCATCTTTCACCTCTATGATCTTGTCCTTTGCTGCAAACGGTGTAGGTACTTCTACAGTCTGTATCTGAGCAATCATGACTGGTCCAGTATCTGTAGCAGTAAATCCACCGAGGTTTCTTGCCATTCGAGCTGCATTACTTGCAGCTGCGACGACTGATGGTTCTTCTATGGCCATTGGAATAAGATAATCCTGACCGTTGACCTTGAAGTTTGTTGCAATTCCCAATGGGAGAGTCATTGCTCCTACAACATTCTCTATCATATGTTCTAAAACTTCTAAGTCGACTTTGCCTGGATCAATAAGAGGTTCGAGGTCCTCATCACCTAGCCCGGTGACTTCCTTTAGCTTCTTTACACGTTCTTCTCGTGATAGCTTGTAAAATCCTGAAACCTTTGAATCCTCGACCATAATGAAACCTCAATAGCTTTGATACTTGACATCGGTGGTTCCATAAAAGAATGTCCCTCGCACAACTTATCTTGCTTCAATTATTATTTAGAAACATGTCACTTGTTTCTGGTAGGAGCGCGGGCGCATGTATGTTAATCATGTTTGGATTCACGGCTATCGTTGTGGGACTAATGTTATCCTTCATTATTCCCTCGTTTGACCCCATTATTGAAACAATATCTTGGGTCAGCCTTTATGGAGGCACATTACTGCTCATCATCGGTTTAGCTATGGTACCAGGTGTAAGAAGAGAGACAATCAAAACAAAAAGCATCATTGAGATAGCTGCCGTTCGAAAAGAAGTCACAATCTCTGAAATAAGTCAGGAAACTGGTCTTGATAGAGAATATGTCAGGGAAGTACTTACAAAATATCTGATGAGCGGATTTCTCTTCGGATACATTGAAGATGACCTCTTTGTTCGCGATACTGCAGGGAGACCACGCCATTATGGTCGTGGGCGGATGGGATTATCCAGTCGTTATGATTAGACTTCTATGAAATACATCATTTCAGTTGAAGACCATAGGGATTATTTCAAAAATCAAAATGTGAGCGCAATTCAGCAGTAGAATAATTTATTTTGCTTTACATTGTTTTTTAGCTATGCCAGATGCATCAAACACAGCAGTTCTCCTAGGGTACATTGGCTTTTTGGTTAGTATTCTTGGAGGATTTTATTTCGCATTCTCCCAGAGTTATATTGTAATTCATATTGGGGTTGCAATGTTTATCACTGGGATTATCATAGGGATTGCTTCTCATCCAACTCGAAAACGGGAAAATATGAAAATCCAAAGCATTATCGATATTGTATCTGTTAGGAAACAGGCTTCCATTTCAGATATCCACGCAGAAACCGGTCTTGACAGAGAATATATTCAAGAAGTCATTGCTAAGAGGTTGATTTCTGGTTCTTTGCACGGATATCTTGAAGATGACCTTTTCGTCCGAGATACTGGAGCACGGCGAAGACATACTGCTGACGATAACGGTGACTAAACCTGTTAACAATACCAATGAATTGGTTAGAGACCATAGGGTTTATTTCCCAACTCTCTGACGATGCTAGCTAGTTGAGTACCATGAATTCAGAGAGAGAATTTAGCGATGTCATTACTGGCCTAGCCAAGAAACGTGGATTTTTCTGGGGACCTAGTCCTGAGATATATGGAGGTAGCGCTGGATTCTTTGACCTTGGCCCTCTCGGTAAGCTCTTGAAGAATCGTCTAGAGAATGCTATTCGAACCTCATTCGTTAGAGCCAACTTCTGGGAAGTCGAGTGTCCAACTGTTTCACCTGCAGCTGTTTGGAAAGCATCAGGTCACCTTGATGGCTTCATCGATCCTGTGACAAAATGCACAAAGTGCGGACAGATATTTCGTGCAGATAATCTGATTGAAGAACAGGCACCTGGTACTCAAATCGCTGGTAAGTCTGTGGAAGAGCTCACTGAGATTATTGCTAAGCAAGGCATCGTCTGTGCTTCATGCAAGAGTCCATTGGGCGCAGTAGATTCATACAACCTCATGATGAAGACAAGGCTTGGTCTTGATCAAGATGCGTACCTGAGACCTGAAACAGCAACTTCAACTTACTTACTCTTTAGACGATTCTTGACCTTCTTCAGAGATAAGCTTCCAATGTCTGTCTTTCAGATTGGTAAGGCTTACCGTAATGAGATATCTCCACGACAAGGTATGCTACGACTTCGTGAGTTCACACAAACAGAGAGTCAGATATTCATTCTCGAAGAAGCCGAGCAGAATTGGCCTCAGTTTGAAGATATCAAGGATGAAGAACTTCCTCTTCTCTCCTATCAGATTCAAGAAAAGGGAAAGACCGACCTTGTCAGGATGAAGATATCAGATGCACTCAAGAAAGGTCACTTTCAAAAACAAGCCTATGCATGGTGTGTCTATCTTGCCTACTCCATCTTCCGAAACATGGGTTTCTCAGAAGACAAGATGCGACTTAGACAGCACCTAGAAACCGAGAAAGCTCATTATGCTCAAGATGCGTGGGACATTGAGATCCACACTGACAGTTTTGGATGGGTTGAATGCTGTGGAGTTCATGATCGTGGTAACTATGATCTCACTCGCCATCAGGAGTTCTCTAAAGAAAAGTTGCATGTCAAGGTGAATAAGCAGCCAGTTGTACCTAATGTATTGGAGATTGCTTTCGGTATTGAGAGACCTCTTTTCTGCCTGATTGATAATTCATTTCAACCTCAAAGTGAAGAGCGTGATACTGACTGGCTCCAATTTCCACCCGAAGTGGCTCCCATTCAGGTTGCAGTATTTCCGCTAATGGGTAAACCAGAACTTCGAGAACCTGCCCAAGAGATTTTCGGAGCAGTCATGGATGCAGGAATTATCGCACAGTTTGATGTTGGTGGTTCTATAGGAAAGAGGTACCGTCGCCAGGACGAAGTTGGTACGCCTTTCTGCGTAACCATCGATTACACAACACTTGAGGATGGAACAGTTACAGTTAGAGACCGTGATTCAATGGAACAAGTTCGGCTTCACAAAGAAAAACTGGTTGAAGCATTGAAAGGTCTAGTTTATGGAAATCTTAGTTTTGAATCATTGAAGTAATTCAGTATATGAAAAACTTGGCCGCTCTTTCAGCGAATAATGTAGTAAGGCGTTGGCTTGGTTCATCTTGTTCGAAACGTGACCCGCCAATCTCTAGAGCAATGTTCTGTGTGAAGTGTTATGGGACCATTTTTACCATATATTTTGTCAAATAGGTTCCTGCACCGAATGCTCCCATGATTCCTGCAGCAGCCCATCCTCCTTCTTCCCAAACTCCTCCGATATATTCACCATATTGGCTTGCAAGCATGACGAGGTCCATGGTGATATACTGACCTCCGGTATTTGGCAAGGTTATTAGATTTCCTCGATAATACAACTCGATATCTGCATCAGTAGTTTTGAATTGTCCCTCGCCCATGACAAGCCATAAGTTAGTCCACGTTACGTCTCGCACATCGCAATAGTAAGCGGGCATTATCATAACAAACGCGTCTTTGAGCTTTCCCTTCATCGAATAGATTTTCTCGCCTGATTCATCATAGAGTTTTAGTTCAAATTCTACCTGTCCCAGACATTCACCGGTGACTTTACTGTATTCAAGCCTACCTTTGATAGAGGTTATGGCTCCAGGAACATCAAAATCGTTTCCTTTCGCCATGATATCAATCATTAAGATGCGACTGGGATCAGCGGCTTCCACGGGTACCGCAATTACCATGATGTTTACTAAAGCCAAAATTATCGCTAGAGCGATTGTAAATTTATATTTAGATTTGGATTTTGCTTTCAATTTTCTCACATTCATTTCACATTATATTTCATTGCAATTAACAGAGTAATTGCAACTTTTTATCTAATCGTTACTTTGTTTAAAGGTCACTTTTATTTAAATACTACTTTAAAAAACTTTTATTTTATTAATTAAATGAAACATTAAGGTAAAATCTATTCTCACCTGCGAATGCAGGCCCCTAGGATACGTAAGCGATTACTTACCGGTTCCTTAGCAATTGGTGAATCAATTCCAATCAGGCATTCCGTTCGGAATACAAAGCAGTATGAACCATGATTCAAAAGATGATGTCTTCGTTCATCCTCACTTTTCCATTTATGATGGGAACTCCTTCTTCCTCACAATGTTTACATCTTCCCTCAGCTCTGGTCCTATCGCCTCCAAAGCCACCATCTTCTTTCACAACCCTATGACAGGCAACAACTGGAAAGAGCGGGTTCTTGTGAAGGGAATTTGCAACAGCTCGATACGCCTTTGGACTACCAATCATCTTTGCAATTCTCCCATACGTACTGATTTTTCCCTTGGGGACCTTGAATGTAGCTGCATAGACCCTACTATCAAATTCAGTATATCCTTTGATTTCTAAGGTTGCACGAACAACATCTTCTTCGGTTTTGATCTTGCTGAGGTCCATTTGTTGATTCTCCTTGTTCGACATTATTTCACATTTTGAATATGGCTCTTTCACTCACAGCAAGCGAGTGAATATTGGGAAAGAGAGATAAGGCCGGCAGTCTATCAATGATTTAGAGAGGATGATTGATGAGTGAGACCGACGAACGCTTCACGATAAAGAGCATCCTTGTTGCTGTGGATGGCTCAGCACATTCAGAGAAAGCAGTGCGTTATGCATGCGCAATGGGGCCTTCTTTAGGCGCAGAGATAGTGTTACTTCATGTGGTCCCAATGGTTGTTTCTGCTACACCCTACCATGATACCATTTCCGACCAACCGTTTCTTTCACTTCAGAAGGTCGGAGAGGATATTCTAGGGAAAGCCAAGCGGTTAGCCAGCCAGTGTGGCTGTGAAGTCATTGACATGATATCTCACGGAGACCCAGCAGCTCGAATCATCGATGTTGCGACTGAGCGAAAAGCAGATGTCATCATCATAGGCTCAAGAGGTGTAAGTGGACTCAAACGATTATTCACTGGTTCTATTAGTGATAAGGTTTCCAAGCATGCTGCATGTCCAGTGATGATTGTTCGATAAGGAGTAATTACAATCGAGTTGTTGTGCATTGCCAGAACATAGCATGTATGGAATTGCTGTAGATATTGGTACGACGAATATCACAATTCAATTGATCAAGCTGGATGACAATACACTGCAAAATCAGATTCTACTGAGGAACCCTCAAGGTCGTTATGGTGCCGACATTATTTCTCGGATGAGATTTTCGACTATAGATCCAATGAATCAGAAGATACTCGTTGGCCTGATACGTGATGAAATAAAGAAGGGGATCAAAGAGGTCTTGCAGGAAGGCAAGATTATCCCACCACCGGTTTCAGATGTTTCGATTGTTGGGAATACCGTGATGCATCATTTATTCTTCGACCTGCCACTGGATTCCTTACAGAAACCTCCATTCAAAGCTACGAGCAAGGATGCTATCTCAATTCCTGCACATGAAGTCGGACTTGATTTCCTAACACAAGCCACGTGCTATTCACCACCTGTTGTCGAGTCATTCATAGGTCCCGATGCTGTGGCTGTTCTTATTGCCAGTAACTTCTTGGATATGAATGAAGTCCGAATGACCATTGATGTCGGAACGAATACTGAAATTTCAATAATCACACCTCGTGGAATTTGGATTGCGTCTGCAGCTTCTGGTCCTGCATTCGAAGGTATGGCTACTGAGTGCGGTCTTGTCGGAGAGAAAGGTGCAATAAATGAAGTACGAATCGATTCTACTACATACCAACCTACGTTCTCCGTAATAGGTGATGTTCGACCAAGAGGACTCTGTGGTACTGGTGCCGTTTCTGTAATGGCTTCTCTCCTCGATACAACTCTATTACTTCCAAGAGGGTCTCTTAACCGCGATATCAAAACTAAGTGGTTGTCATTGGAAACCAATGTCGCAAAGTACATACTCGCATTTGGAGATACTACTGAAACTGGAAAAGATATTTTCATCGCACAAACAGATCTTCGGATGCTACAGCAGTCCAAAGCTGCTATCCGTGGTGCTATTGAATTGCTATTGAAGAAATCTGGTTATTCAGCCAAAGACATCACTGAAATCTTTCTCACTGGAGTGTTTGGTTCTGATCTAAAGATTGAGGATGTATATCGAATTGGAATGTTTCCAGTTTTTGATAGCGCTAAGATTACTCAAGTAAGAAATGGCGCTGTAAGGGGAGCAGGTCTTTTACTCACTCCGAAGAATCGTGAGAGGGTAGAGAAGATACTTGATGAGATGATTTGGCATAAGCTTTTTGTTCTTGAGGGTCGTGATCTAGATATCCCTGAGCCAACAGAAGAAGAAGGAGGAGAAGTAGCCACAGGAACCGGCTTAACAGTTGGTTTAGCCA
>JABCTV010000302.1 GCA_018238205.1 Candidatus Thorarchaeota archaeon | reverse complement strand
TCCATATGAAAAGAAGCTTGTCAGATTAGACCCCCTGCCTGATGATATGATCGAATGGATTGATTCTACACTTGGATTTTTGAAGAAAAATGATGAACGATTCCCCAAGAACCCCGTCTGGGCTTGATGTTCGCTATTAGAAAATAAAACTGTTGTAGGAGAGAATGAGCATCGCGCGGAGGGCGAGATTAGAACTCGCGTGAGCTAGGAACTCGACTTGTGATACGACGTGACATAGGCCTCTAGGCGTCCCGCCTTCACTCTTTTTCTCAGTCGGATCTTCTCTTTTAGAAAATAGGTGTGCTTGGATTAATCAGATTTTTTGAGGACTAGTGTATGGAGCAGATATGGATTCTGTAGATTACAAGTCATTCTCTTCAATTGATTCTAGTATTTGATCTGGAATAGACGCCAAGACAGAATCTGCATTAGGATTATTCTGGAGATATTTGGTTATTGCTTCTGAGAATTCGCGGGTCTTTTGCATATCTTCTGTTGATCCAAGAAAATACAGAAGAATGATAATGCAGGCACCTTGAAATATCCGAGTATATTCCTGAATAGACTTCTTATCAGCAGGCAAACTCAGCGCAACATCGGGTGCTTCTCCCCGTCCTAGATAACTTTCCGGAAGCAAAGAATGTGCGTATCCAGATAGTACTTTGTTGAAGAAGTCTCCATGAATATGCTTCACGATGAATTCAGGTTCATTATTTGGAACTCCCCATTCAACAAGCTGTCTAACCATCACCCCATATTTTGGTAGTCTTAATTCAGGACTTGATTTCATTGCTAATTTGGTAATCTCATTCTCCAATCTGAATGATATATCATCATTATCTTCTATATTTTCAATTGCTTTTTCTACCACGTCCAGAAATGGAAGTTCATTATTCTCACCGCATGAAACTCCTTTCAAGACCTTAGCTCGTTCACGAAACTCTGCTTGAGAGAGATGATTATAGAAAGCTCCTGTGATTATGCTTTCCAAGGCTGGACGAAGCAAAATTGCTGCACCTATTATTCTTCCCTGAAGTCCAAGAACCAGTGAATCGCGAAGTAAATTCAATGAGTCGATAAACCTTGTCCAGATTCCAAGCCACTCTCTGATGCATTCTTCTTTTCCAATATGATGATCGAGGAAGGAATAGACAATGATTCTTGCAATCATATAGGTATGCCAATATGCTTTCACTACAATTTCGCAATCATTCCTTGATGACCTCAGATGGGCATTTTGGTTTTCCTCAATGTGCCTTAGGATTCCATCAAAAAAAACGTCAATATCATCTTCGAAATCTGGAAACATACTCTCTTCAGGCATATTCGACCACCGGATTACTTCTCATTATGTTGCTAGAAATGAAACAGTCAATGTAACAAATGTTCGAATTGTTTAATCTTTGTCCTCTGTAAGATGTCCCTAACCATTAGATTTCAGGTAGAACATCTACCAGTTAATCGCCTTGTCCTCAAGAAAGTGGAGTTATGGTGACTAGAACTGTGATGCCCGGACGGAAAAAGAGGATGAAGCCCCTCTCCATGTTTCGCTTTAGGAAACTCCCGATGTAGGGTCCGCGAGCAATACCATCTAGTTGTCTGACCGTCTCCAAGTACTCTATCTGTTTGGGAGTCAAGTTCACTTGAACAGGGATGAAACGGGGCTCGAACATTGGTCTTATCAATACCTGCGCAATCAAAGGAATCTCTACAACTGTTTGCACAATCAATATTGGAAGTGGGATAGTCACCATGATAATTTCACCTAGAGCCAAGTCAAGAAGACCGACCCGAAGTGCATCGTGCTTCACTTTCTCCATATTGAGGAACAATTTTCCCTCTTCGAATTTTGCAATGCTTGAAATAAGACATACAAACGAATGCAGGCAGGCATGGTTGCCTTGAGGAAGAAACGATGATGGGGATGTAGGTAGTTCCAGTGCCCGCTAAGGATGAAGTGAACTTGAAAGTTGAAGACCTGCCCCTTGAGAGTGTGTTCGAAACTCTAGGCGTTGAGTTCACGGTCATTGATCTAAACTGGTCCCCCGAAGAAGAACCAGACTGGGTCCCAGAGGACGAAGAGGAAATCGAAGATGTAGAAGATGAGGGTGAAGAGGAAACTGAAGACGCAGAAGAGAACGAGTTGGAAGATGAACGTGAGCAAATGGACCCCAATCAGGTCCTCCTGCATACACTCGCAACCATGTCCATGAGTACAATCGAGGACTTGGACCACGACGAGCCGTACGAGAAGGTTCAGTGGGATGAAGGCTTTGCGGAGCGATACTTATGCATTGTCCCAACACAGATCCACCCTATTGCCGCTGGCTCTGGGATGTACTTGCGCTTCTGGGGCTACCTCTGTGAGTTCGACCCTGAAACAGAGTCGGTCAGCGGCAGGAGGGTGACAATGTCACTCCCCTCAAATCTAGCGAGGTGGATGGGGGCAGACCCTGAGAGCTTCTCGATGAAGGCGGACCCTGTTGATGATGCAGTCGTGTTCATGATCATCACGCAATACTACGGTCGAGAAGAGTTCGAGATAGATGGGCAGAAGAGGAGTGCCCACAAGTTCGGAGAAACAGTCCTCATAGAGGGTCGTTGGTCTGAAGAATAGTCGATTGGACAAAAGACATGGCCCACCATCACAGGCTCAGCGACCATAGAAGATAGATGCGAAATCCGCGGTATTCCGGAGAAATGCATTCATCTGTGTAGGGTGATGATGGCACAACAGTCTTCCTTCGAGAAACATCTACAGAGAGGAGAAAGATGAATGGTGTGTAAGTATGGCTCGCGCAGTACCTAGAAATGCTCGTCGATTCGCGCGGCTTGGGATGGACTACTACGGAATACTCTTTCGTCATGGCTCGCTATGTCTGTTCCTGCCTGACCA
>JABCTV010000089.1 GCA_018238205.1 Candidatus Thorarchaeota archaeon | reverse complement strand
ATCCTTCAGGTCTGACTCCTGCGTTATCTCTGACTCCCCAATTCATTCTCTACATTTGGATAATCATAGGATTAGCCCTTCTCTACTTGGGACTGTATTTTGTTGTAGGTTGGGTTTGGGCGATTGTGACTCTTAGATGGGAACGAGATGCTCGACAGGACTTCTTTGAAGCATTGCAAGAATATAGCATGACCTTCCATGACGAGGTTGATAGTAAGAAACTTCTCTCAGTAGCGATGCAAGATATAACATGGGTTCGTTTCTCTCTGAATCCTGCAATTCGAAATCTATTGGGCGGTTTCATCTCATTTGGAATTACTATGATAGTTCTCATTCAGATTGATTTTCGACCTATTATCCAGAACTTCGTTGTTGTATCTCTTTTCGGACAGTCAATTTCACTTCCAATATACACAATAATTATGCTCATTGGAACTCCACTCTACCTCATCCTATCATACAGGTATGCAAATGCAGTTGAACCAGTTCGGAGAAAGCGCTCTGAAGACATGGAACTCCTAACTGCTAGAACACAAGGAGTCTTTCAAGGAATTGAAGTTGTAAGGGCTTTTGGTACAGAAAATGTTGAACAAGAAAAATTCCATGATATTAGCAAAGAATACGAGCAGTCTGTAACTAAAGAAGGAAGATTGGCTGCGTTCTATCTTCCAGCTCTAGTCCTTGTGGCCATGACAACGATCGCATTCTTCTATTCTGGGTTTGCTGTGATCAATGGAGTTCTCAATATTGGCGAGATGATAACTATACTTGCATTACTTGTTTCTCTCGAAGGATTGAATTTTCACTTCCCAAGGTTCCTTCTAATTCTCAGAGGAGGATACGTAAATGCTCAAAGAATCGTAGACATTTTGAATTGGGAGGAAACCCTGATTGAACCTGAAGATTTAGTCGCAGAAGTGAACTGGGGTGGAGATATTGTCTTTGATAATGTGAGTTTCAAGTACGGTTCAGAAGAGAATGGGAATGAACACTATGCATTGAAAGACTTCAACATCACAATACCTAGTGGTTCCCGTGTTGCTCTTATTGGTGGACCTGGTGGAGGGAAGAGTACAATTTTGAAACTCTTACTCCGTCTATACGATCCTACTGATGGTTCCCTCACTGTTGGAGGCGTCAATCTTCGTGATATTACCACTAAATCCGTGCGTGATGTTGTTGGACTTGTCGAACAAGACATATTCCTATTTCGAATGAGTGTACACGACAATATTGCCTTTGGCAGAAGTCAAGCGACTCAGGAAGAAATTGAGGATGCAGCTAAACGTGCTCAAGCTCACGAATTCATAGTTGAACTTCCAGAAGGATACGATACCATAATCGGTGAACGAGGTATGACTCTCTCGGGTGGTCAGAGACAGAGATTAGCTATTGCCCGTGCAATCATCCAAGATCCAAAGATTTTGCTTCTGGACGATTCAGTAAGTGCCGTAGACGCCCAAACAGAATTTCTCATGAGAAAAGCACTGAATGAAGTAATGGAGAATAGAACAAGCATTACGGTCACTCAAAGATTGAGGACTCTGAAAGAATCAGACTTGATAATCATTGTAGACAAGGGTCGATTAATTGCAGCAGGATGCCATGATGACCTATTACGGGATTCAGAACACTATCGGCGAATATTCGAAAGATTACCTGGTGCTCAGAAATTACTTGCTGCAGCCAGTTCACGTGGAGGTGTTGCATAATGGGAATGCGCAGACATGGTCCAATGGGTCTCGCTGGCAAAAAACCCAAACGCAGCCGTCCAATACGTGTTCTTCTTGGTCGAATGATTTCCTATCTTGGAAAGTTCAAGCGGATAGTTACAATAGGTGCAGTACTTTCATTGTTAGCAACCATCGTTTCTGTATTTGACCCATTGATTCTAGCATTTGGAATTAATTCTGCACTTGATCAGAATCCTGTATTAGAAACAATTCTCTTGCTCACACTCGTATATGCTATATTGAAAGTCACTTCATGGATAATGCGCAGTGTCAATACTTGGATTATGGCAGGAGCTCAAGCAGGTTTCATACAGAATGTTCAAGAAGACATCTACTCTAAATTACTACAATCGGATTTATCCTACCATAAGGGCGAGCAAAGTGGTAATATAACATCAAGAGTGACATCTGATACCGTTGAGCTTGGCACTGGTGTTCAAGTGATGATTGACTTTTCAAGTCAAGTATTGATGCTTGTATCCTCTTTCGTACTTCTATTCCTAGTTAATCCATACATCGCTCTTACTTCATTAGTCGTAGTTCCTGGAGTCGCTTTCATAGCTTTCCTTTTTGGAACTCTTGGACAACGTATCATGCTAGCATCCCGCAGAGCTAGCGGTGAGGTTTCGGGACAGATAGCTGAGAATCTCAGTGGGGTTCATGTTGCTAAGGCGTTTAATCGTGAAGATGAACTTGCTGAGAGAATGATGGAGCTCAATCAGGAATCATACCATCATGGATTCCGATTTATGATATTGATGAGTGCCATGCAACCATTAGTGAGATCAATAGGTCAATTTGCTTTAGCTGCAATGCTATTCGTAGCAGGATCTCTTGCTGTAGGGACCCTTCCAGCAATGAATATTGGCGAGGTTTTCCTTGGAATTGTATTAATTAGTAGATTCCTTTGGCCATTACTTTCACTGACCATGATGTTCACATCGGTTCAATCATCCTTAGCTGCAATGGACCGTGTTTCTGATATCTTAGATTCAAAACCTGCCATTGCAGATGCTCCTGAAGCAGTATCTCTAGCAGACGAAAGTGATGGTATTTACTTCCAGGATGTTACATTTGAGTATGTCAAAGATACACAAGTTTTGAAGAATGTGAATTTTTCAATTGACCCCGGCCAGATGGTTGCAATTGTGGGTCATACTGGTGCTGGCAAGTCAACTATTGCATCTCTATTAAATCGATTTTATGACCCCAATGATGGGCATGTGTTGATAGGCGATCAAGACCTTCGTGGTATAACTCAAGAATCTCTACATGACGCCTTGAGTCTAATTCCTCAGGAGCCCTACCTCTTTGATGACACAATAACTGAGAACATACGATATGGACGTCCTGATGCTACTGATGCGGACATCAAAGAAATCTGTAAAACAATCGGTGCTAACGAGTTCATTGAGGTCTTAGCAGATGGTTATGATACAGTCATCATTGAAGGTGGAAAGAACCTGAGTGCTGGACAAAGACAGATGATTACCATTGCCCGAACAATGCTTGCAGATCCTAAGATTCTCATCTTGGATGAAGCTACAAGTAGGTTGGATGCGTACAGCGAGTCCCTCGTTCAGGATGCTCAAGAACGGCTGTTTGCAAACCGGACAACAGTTGTTATCGCACATCGATTGACGACGATTGCTAATGCTTCCAAGATTATGATGTTTGATCACGGAGAGTTGATAGAGGAGGGAACTCATGAAGAGCTCCTCGCTCAAGGTGGTCAATTCAAAGCCCTCTATGAAACCTATTACTCCCACCAAGGAATTGAGGAAATCTCTGAGGAAGTTGCTGAAGTGGCAAAATCACAGGTTGAGAAACATGGTGGTGAGAAACCAGTATCCCCTGGTCCCGGAATGATGATGGGCATGGGAATGGGCGGAGGACCTGGTCATGGTGGAATGGGTGGAGGCATGGGTGGTGGGATGATGAAACCCACTCCTGAAATGATTGAGAAGATGAAGAAACGGTACAAGTCAGACCCTGACTCCATGCCTGAACCAATGAGAGAGATGATATCAAAAATGTTAGACGACGAAGATCAAGATGATAATAATGAAGAGCTTGATAAAGTTCCATCTGAAGAAACCGTTGGTTATGGTGGACCAAGTGGATCTGGGCGACCTTCTCCTGAAATGATGAAAAGAATGCATGAGCAGTACAAAAAGGATCCTGACTCTGTTCCAGCACATATGCATGATCATTTCAAGAGAATGAGCAAAAGAGAGCTTGAATAGCCTCGGAAAGTAGACACTATCAAGTGTCTATTTTTCCTAGATCCCTAGCTAGGAGAAGTGCTCCACCGCAGAGTATGAAAGATTCGATTGCAATCACTCCATCTGTCGGTGATTCCAGACTTGTATCTACAAATAGCCAGAGTAAAACACGTACAAGATAAAGTGCCAGAGCTCCCAGTATAAGGAATAATGGCTTTGCTAATGTCCCTTGTCTAAATATCCAAACTAGTATTGTGATGATGATAGTAAGTAGTGTGAGTCCAACGATGATTGGTGAAAGAACTAAACTCTCGATTAGACCAATTGTAGTAAATTGAGTCACGATGATAACAACAAGACCTATTGTGGAAAGAGTAGCTATTAGGAAGAGACCTATCCACAAATTATTTGATTTAATAAAACCTAGTGATGAGTTCAGTGAGCGAAGATATTGTATGATTCCCAGACCCCATAAAATAAGACCTGGCATCTGAGCGAGGCCTACAATCAATATTATTTGATTTGGGCTTTGTGATAGACCCACTAGGGTTCCTGCAATCTCAGCAAGACTTAGCATTATCAAGCCAATTGCAAGCCATAGATTCAATGTGTTATATTTATCCTCTTTATTGGCTGATTCCTTTGCATAGATTCTCAGACCCATTATCCCAAGAAATAGGGCTACCAGCGGTGCAAGTATTGAAGTGATTACCAAGAGTAACTGGTCATTCCCCGTTGTTATCAGAAGAAGACTGGTTATGAGAATTATAAGACCCACACTGATGACTACTATAGTATCTCGCCAATCAGTCAGTCTCATCCATATCCTGCTCCTAACAAATATCTATGCGAAAGCATCAATTCCTTGTTTTGTATATTGTGCTGAGGTATGCTCACACTCGAAATGATTCCCACTCAATATAGTAAACAGTACTGGGAAAGCGAAGCTCGATTTCATCCTTTGTGATTGATAGAACTCGATTCACTGGCTCTGCTCCCATCAAATCTTTCACTCTACGAGTAATGAATTGCATTAGAACGCGTAGCCCATCATCTAAGATTTCTGGTGCGATTGTACCCTTCAAAGTTGCAGATAAGAGCGAACTTCTCATATCAATATCGACTCCTTCTTCAAGGGTTACAAAGGCAAGCCATGGATAGTTTTCTACAAGCTCGTTTCTTGCATCAAAAAAGACATTCCTTGTTACATTAAAACCGACAATATTACCAAATTTAGTCAGTAGTGCTTGGAGTGCTGAGGAGTATCGTACAACTACAGCTTGTGATGGTGTAACTAGCTCTACCATTTTTCGTTTTTCTAGAAATGCAACTTCTTCAAGAAATCGTTTCAGGTCCACAGTTCTAACCCGCTCTGCTGCAATGGATAACGGTGTTTCTCCATCTAACTCAGTCAATGCTTTCGCAGCTTCTGGTGAGAGTTCCTCTAGTGATTTTTCAGAGTGCGTTAATGCAGTTGTTTGGTAGATGTCATCGGGTTTTACGGGATTTGCAACTTGGATCGCACCCTCCCATAGAGCTTCTGCTGCAAGATTGAGAGCTATTTCGACTGGGACTTCAAGAAATTCTGCAGCATCCTTGACTGCACAAATTGATGGAATAAGCCTAAGGAATGATATCACATCAGGCCTAGTTGTATAATGCTCCCATTCTGATTTCACAGTAATCAGAGTTTCAGGAGCTATCTTATCACGAATAAACTCGTCAATTACTCTCTGCTCAAAACGTGTCTGGATTGCTAGGTCGAGGTCTACCCATTTTAGCACACTGAATTGCTCTTCAAATCTCACAATAAGCTTCTTCAACTTCGCTCGAATATTTGCACTATCTCCTTTGGTTGAGATAGCTCCAAGAGTCCACTCACCGAATTCCACTAAGATAGTATAGTCTGTTCCTTCGAATGCTCGGGCTTGCGATTTCACTGAACGAGTAGCTTCATCAAAAAACGTAGTCATTGCGACTAGAAATGACGAGAGGAGCTGCGGGTCAAATGCTGTTCCTGTGAAGTCTTTATGGTACATACACATCCCAGTATCTTTCTTGATAATGTAGATACTTTTGATGTCCATGGGTCGCACTCCTCTAGTCTTCGCCTTTCATCCTTTAGTCCGGCGTCCTCTTCTGACTGTCACGTAGTGCTGGCGTGCACTACTCATTCAATATCGTAGCGCCTTTTGAGCATTTTAGGGATGTATCCACTTTACAATTTGACTTTGTACTAAATGGTCAGCCTTAATAGATTAGCAACAAGAAAAAAAATGGTTAATATGTCATCAGATGATGAAGTGGCATCAATTTGTCCTTCCTGTAGCAAAAAAAATTTGAGAATCAAATCCATGCTCTACAGTGTCCCATTTTTCAATGAGCTAGCAATATTTCATATAGAATGTCCCGAATGTGGTTTCCGCCATAGTGATGTATTTTCTGCAGAGCAACGGAAACCAAGCAGGTTCACAATGTATGTGGACGATGTTTCACTTCTCAATGTGCGTGTAGTACGCTCAGGATCTTGCACGTATAGATTTCTGGAATGGGGGATTGACGTAGAGCCTGGTCCAACAGCAGAATCATTCATCACGAATATCGAGGGTATTCTAGATCGAGTCCGGAAAGTGGTGGAAACTGCCAGGAATTTTGCAGACCTGGAAGTTGAGAAGGAACGAGCTACTGAGATACTAGAGGAAATGAAGGCTTCTCTTCGTGGAGAATTTTCATTCACCCTCGTGATGGAAGATCCCGCAGGCGTAAGCGGTATCTTGCCTGATGATATGACACTTGTCAAGTACGAGGAATTGACTATCGAAGAAGCTTCCAAACTGAAAGGAGCTCCCTTCTGGGTTGATACCATGCGTGAAGACTATTCAGAGCGTAAGGGTTAAAACACCCTCCATCAGACTCCTCAATATTAGTGGGCCGATAGATTAGCCCGGCAGATCGCATGGTTTGCATCCATGAGGCCGCGAGTTCAATCGAATCGGGATTTCCCCGTTTCGGAATCCATCTCGCTCGGTCCACCACTATTTCTCATTTCGTTTTCTAATCTTCAATAGGCAACATGTAGATTGGGGTTTCTTCTCCTAAAACATACTCGAAAGATGAACTTTGATAATGCCAGCCAATCAAACCTCCGAGATATAGTGCGCCATAGTTGATATCAGCTTGGATCTTGACAAGGAACTGATGTCCACCAAACTCGTTAGCTAAATCGTTATTCAGCATAAAGCCATAGTCTACAATAATCACATTGTTTGTAAATAACTCATTTGTTCCCAAAATAACTTCACATGTTCCAGTGGCAAACCACTCATCATCAGTCGCATTGTTATCTATGATATCTAGTCTATCTTGGTTTCTGGAAGGATTACACCTAAGCACAGTTCCAAATGGGTCGAGACGCATCAATGAGGTGTTAGCTTGATGACTTGTTATATCTGCCACCCATATTGTGATTGTGGCACTAGTCAATCTCAGGTATGCACTACCATCTTGTATATTTTCAAATGAAATATGAAATTCAAGAAAGTTTGTCACAGCACCCCCCTGAGTATTGTTGTAATATTTGAAAAGATCATTCAATGAAAGGTAACTGAATGATGGTTCTGGTATGTCACTTGTAGGGGGATTCACAGCTATAGTAAACCCAACAACGATTATCCCGCCCAGAATAATTGCAGTCACAAATCCCAGCACTCTTCTCCTAGATTGACCACCTATTGACATACGATACTCCCTACACATAATTTTGAATGAAGGAATATCAATATTGCCATCTCATGGATTGCTAATCTAGTCCAAATCTCGCTCGGTCCACCACTTTCTTCTTGCTACTAATTACTATTCTGTAACTTTTGCAGCACAGTCTTTACAATACGGACGAGGTGGAGAACCTACATAGACTGGTTCATTTTTAATCTTCTTTTTGCATCTAACACATTTTATCTTTATCATAAACATCCCACATTCATTATCTGGACAATGCATTTTACTATTTGTAATCAAATTGATATCTAGTGCACTGTTCTTATAACATATCGCACTTAATGCCTATTTCTTATTTCGCAGTTGCATGCTAAATATCACGTCGTTTTGCACATTGTTAATTCAATCAATCCTCCAAAGATATCCTTAAGTGGTACAGTTTTGGCAACTGAAATAATTCATACCGGAATCTAGGCCGCACTATTGTGCTTTGGGAGATATCTCGGACCTAGACTCACTGGATGGTGAAATAAACTATGCAATTATTCGAGACATTCCTAATACAGATGTCTTTGCTAGAACAAGCCATGATTTGGATTGTTATATTAGCAGCATTTGTAAGTCTCGTGTATGCCTGGTGGCTGAGGAAAGGCGTTCTTGCCCAACCAAAGGGTACAGAACAGATGCAGAAGGTCTGGAGAGGTATTCGTGATGGCTCCTTGTCTTATCTTGACAGGCAGCTGAGGACCATCATACCGATTCTACTCGGATTATCCTTCTTGCTATTCTTCACAGTATATATTACAACACCAGAAGCCGGCACAGCAGAACTATTTGGTATTGACATTTCTGATCCTCCTGAAGTATATCAGGCCGCTCTAGCTAACGCTAGATTGGTTGTTGGTCTTGGTCGTGCAATAGCATTTATTTTCGGTGCAGGCTTTTCATTGATTGTTGGACAACTCGGTATGCGTATCGCAGTTGAATCCAACATCAGAGTTGCTCAGGCTACACGTGAAGGCGATAACAGATACAATCGAGCACTAACCATTTCTTACCGTGGAGGCACATTCACTGGAATGTTGACCGACGGTCTTGGTTTGCTTGGTGGAACAATGATATTCATCATCTACGGTTTAGCAGCCCCAGATGCACTTCTTGGATTTGGTCTTGGAGGAACTCTCCTCGCCCTATTCATGAGAGTTGGCGGTGGTATTTACACTAAAGCTGCAGATGTTGGCGCAGACTTGGTTGGTAAGGTTGAGCATGGGCTCCCTGAAGACGATCCAAGGAACGCAGCAGTAATTGCAGATCTTGTTGGTGACAACGTCGGAGACTGCGCTGGAATGGCTGCAGACATCTTTGAATCATACGAGGTCACTATCGTTTCATCTCTGATTCTCGCAATTGTACTTTATCTTGAAACAGCTGCCGGACACTTCCCGATGCTTCCTGGTGGTGCACTTGCAGTGGTGGTATTCCCACTCTTTATTCGAGCAATTGGTGTAATCTCATCAATTCTTGGAACTATAATGGTTCCAGTCTGGCCTCGGATTTTGAAGACACGAGATGTATATGCCGAGAAAGCAATGTTCCTTTCTTACGAAGTTTCAAGCGCCTTCACAATTATCCTGTCAATGCTATTGTCATGGTATTATGTTGGAGATATTCGCTTTGGAATATTGATTGGAGTGGGTGTACTGCTTGCTGTATCATTCAATCCGCTCACAAGCTACTTCACATCACTGAAGAAGCCCCCAGTCCAAGAGATTGTCAAAGCCACAGAAACTGGCACTGCAACAATGATACTTTCGGGTATTGTTGCTGGATATGAGTCCACAGTGGCAGCTCTAGTTGTAATAGTTACAACTTTTGGAATTGCATGGTGGCTATTCACACCAGCTGCAGTTGCTCTTCTGTCACCTTTCGTTGTAGTTGGTGTTGAGGGTACTATCTGGACCCTTTACGGAATTGCACTGATTGGTATTGGAATGTTGTCTCACACTGGCAATAATGTAGCAATGGATGCGTTTGGCCCAATCTCAGACAATGCAGCTGGCATTGGTGAGCTCTCACCTGGTGACTTTGATGAAGAATCAAGGAGGACCATGGCTGAGCTTGATGCAGTTGGCAACACAACCAAGGCTATCACAAAGGGAATCGCAATCGCTTCAGCAGTGATTGCTGCAGTCAGCCTCTTTGATGCCTTCATATTTGTTGCAATACTACCTCTTGGTTTGGACCACTTGTTCCTTGATGATCCTCGAGTGTTCTCCGGATTACTCTTGGGTGCCGCACTACCTTGGTTATTCTCAGCTGTGAATATCAAAGCAGTTACGCGTGCAGCCGGTGAAATGGTGAAGGAAGTTCGAAGGCAATTCAAGATTCCTGGAATCTTAGAAGGTACAAAGGAGCCTGACTACGAACGAGCTGTAAATATCTCAACAACTGCAGCTCAGAAGGAACTCATCTCCCTAACTGTTCTCACAGTTTGCACACCAATAATTGTCGGACTTCTACTTGGAGTTGCGGCTCTTGGTGGATTCCTCGGCGGAATCATCGTATCAGGTCAACTGCTTGCAGTCTACATGTCAAATGCTGGTGGTGCCTACGACAATGCGAAGAAAGCAATCGAAGATGAACCAATAGATCTCGAAGCCAACACTGGTAAGGGATCGGAGCGTCACAAATCAGGTGTTATTGGTGATACAGTGGGTGATCCGTTAAAGGACACTGCTGGACCTGCTCTCAACCCAATGATCAAAGTAGTCAACCTACTAGCTCTGATATTGGCTCCACTTCTGGTCATGCTTGAAACCACTGGTACTCAGGAAATGGTCTATATTGCAATAGCATCACTCATAGGCCTTTTCGGGTTGACCCTCTGGGCAGTTCGTAAGAGCATGAGACCTGCTGACTTCGGCACGGTTCATGAATTCACCGAAGAAGAAGGCGTCCCTGCAGAGTAGCTAACTACTAACAGTGTAAGGTGGTGGTACTTAGTACCACCCACCTCTCTCTTTTTTAATTCAAATCGAACGAACGACAACCTTTTCTTCATTCATTTTGTAAATGTATAATCGCGCTACAGCATCTTCGAGGGAAATTCAACTTTGGACGGAGAGATGACGCCAAGCAATCAGATGGACGGGCATGAGTTCACTGTGTGGTCATTGGCAATTACACCAAATGGACAGATGATAGTTTCAGGTGGACAGGACGCCACAATTCGTCTCTGGGATCTTACATCTGGAAAAGAAGTTCACAAATTTATTGGACATGAAGGTCCTGTCTATAATATGGCAATAATGCAAGATGGAAAGCACCTTGTATCAGTGGCTGACAAAGATCTTGCAGTAAAGATTTGGAATATTGAAAATCACGAGTTAGTAAGTTCCCTCGCACCAAACTCTGCTCATGTAACTGCAGTAGCAATAAGTCCGGATCAGAGATTCATAGTTACTGGAGGCGAAGATGGTTTCGCTAGAATCTGGGATATAGACCGTGGTGTATTGCTACGATCATTAGAACATGAGCATGGTATCTATAGTATGACCATAAGTCCTGATGGACGGCACCTACTCTGTGGAAGTAAACGAACGCCTGGAGAAAGATATCCGGGTGTTGTCTGGGTCTGGGACTTTGAACTTGGCGTGCTACTGAAAACTCTCAGCGGACATATGGGTCATGTGACTGCAATAACTATGACTGCTGATTCCAAGTATATACTCTCAGGCGATCAGCATGGTTCAGTTTACCTGTGGGATTTAGAAACTGGGACCTTGTTGAAAACAATGGCTGGGCATAATGCCCCAATTCTGACGATTCATGTATCCCATGATGGTCAACATGTTATTACTGGGTCTCCAGATGGCACTGTACGGGTTTGGATTCTTCGAGGTGGTGTTCTTCTAGCTGATCTCACTCACACCGAAAATGTCCACTCACTCATAGTAAGTCCAGATTGTCGACATGTAATCACAGGTTCGATGGAAGGGTCTGTGGAAATTTGGGATTTTGACATGACTAGTCCATGGATTGACCCCTCCAAGGAATTAGCAGAAGAGGCAAAAGCTGAGCTTGATGCCTTTAGAATGGTCCAATTGAAGAAAGTCATGACGCGGTATGAAACCCTACCACTGCTCCGGTTGGCAACACTTCTCCGTTTTGAAAGTCTTGAAGAGCTCGAAGATTGGCTTCTTGACCTACCTAACGACATGCCTGTCAAAATCGATGGTCCTCTTCTAGTCATCAAGAAATGATGAAGCAGAATAATCAAGAATTAGAAGATGGGCCCGGATTGGAGAAAATTAGGGAAAGTTGTGCAGTATTCCTACTGCGTATTCGCGTGGTTAGGAGGGGAGTTTGAATATCTCTTCACCAGACCCTACTGGTACTTCGTTTTGAAAGTATATTAAGCATTTAGTTAGGTACATTAAGAATAATTAAATTTGAGTAAATACTCAATTGTGGATTTCAAGTACTTTATCATTCTCCGATTAGCAATTCTTCAGTCACGGAGTTTTTCATCATCAGGCATTAGGACTCTCGGAGACTCCAGTGCAATCTGACGACGCATCTCACGTTCTCTGGCACTTGAATCATCACAAAGACGATTTAGAACGAATAATATAACTCCTGAATAGAGAATGAAAAGTCCACCAGCTGCAATGCCTATTACTAATTGGCAATATGCTGGAACAATCTGAACTATCTGCACTCCGAAAAGTCTTCCCCCACAAAAAATTAACCCCAATATTAGCAATGTAACTCCCAATAACACTACTAGATAGACTACTCTATCGCCTCTTTTTCCCATTACACTCAGCTACCGTACAATCTACTGCCTAGGATCCTGATAACGGTTTTTATTTCAGTAACAGGCATAG
>JABCTV010000088.1 GCA_018238205.1 Candidatus Thorarchaeota archaeon | reverse complement strand
CTGTGGCACTGTAACCATCTACCCATTGAGCGTAGTTTGCTGAGTCACAGATGAAGAAATCTAATCCATCTGTAGGGAAGAAAGTTGAGAAATGTCCATCAATATCTGTTCCTGCTAGGAAGTTTGCTGAAACAGTGTAGTACTCATCATTCTCTAGCACTATTCCATATCCTGTTTCGGTGTAGGATGATGGGGCATAATATGGAATGTTATCACCGTTAATATCGACACCAATGTCTACTGTAACTGTTGTTGAACCCTCATCATTGCTGAATACACAAGTCCACGTATCAGAATGTGGGACTGTGAATGTGAAACCTAAAGTATGCATGTCTGTCTCAATTTCGAATACTGTGGCTGAGAATCCGCCTTCCCAGAGAAGTAAATTCGCTGAGTCACAGATGAAGAACTTCAATCCCTGTGTATCCGAATGGGTTTCAAAATAACCAGTGATCTCATCTCCTGTAGTCATTGTATCAAAGACTTTGAACCAATTTCCAGCGAGTATTTCTTGATTTGTGTACTCACCATCAAATGGGAGTGCTTCTACTGGTTGCGGTTGATATACAACAGCCGCAAATAGAAACACGCAGAAGATTATCGTGAGATGCTTTTTGCTTAACATTGCAGGTATTACCTCCGAGAGCGGTTCCAGAATATTCCCATCGTTTCAGCCACATATAGCTTTCGTGTGTTTCTGATTAACATCCCCTATATTAGCTCCAATGAGTAGAAACTTATTCATTTCAAAATGTAACTTTTTTCTCAGTCGATGCCTATTTATTAGGGTGTTCGTAGCGAGGGCATACTATCGACAATTCACGATTCAGCCAATGTGGCTGATAACGGAGGATTATAGGTGAGCAATTACAATAAGGTCACGGATGAAGTGGTCAAAAAGCTGGTTGCAATCTGCGGCGATGAATTCGTCACGACCAGCGAACCCCTTCTTCACAGTTACATGGCACGAGGCATAATGGGCCTCGAAGCGGAATTACCCGAGGTCATCGTGAGACCCTCCAATACGGAGGAGGTTTCTAAAATCCTCGTAGTAGCAAATGAAAATCTCAGTCCAATCACACCAGCTGCAGGGGGTTTGAGTGGAGGGTTCGCCCTTCCAACAATTCAACCCGGTGGTATTTTGATGGATCTGACTCGAATGGACAAGATGGAGGTCGACACTGAAAACCGGGTTATGGTTGTTGAACCAGGTGTCCGGTGTGGCGATGCTTGGCGTATCTTCAAGAAAAGATGGCCTGACTGGGCACCCCCGATTCCTGATGGTGCTCCACCAGGAGCAACAATTCTGGGAGATGCAATAGAGCGCGGGTTCTCACTCGTTACAGGTAGATATGGACCGCAAGCTGATATGATAATTGGTCTTGAGATAGCCCTACCATCTGGTGAAATATTCCGAACTGGTTCATGGGCACTTGATGATGCAAAAGCTTTCTACCGGTGGGGTGTTGGTCCGAATCCTGATGGTCTATTCCTTGGTTCTCAAGGTTCTATGGGGATAGTTACAAAGGCTGCAATCAAGATTGTTCCTCATCCACACTTCAAAACAATTGTTGCTTATGGTGGGGACAGCTGGGAAAACATCGTTGCGCCCGCCTGGGAAGTTGGTAAGCAGGAGATGGGTGTTGCTGAAAATACAGTGATGGTGCAAGGTGGTAATTGGCCTCTGGTGATGACACGATGGCCTAAGACCAATGTTCCTCGAGACTATCAATTCTACAAGAAAATCGGTATTGATGAGTATTGGATGAACAGTGAGGTTTGGGCTCATTCTCAGGAAGAGCTTGACTTTGCACTAAAACGAATTGATGATACGTACAAGGAATACGAAATCAAGAAGAGCACCAAATGTCCTCCGCAGAGTTTGCATCCAAAGCAAGTCGCCTCTCGGCTTAAGAAACCAAACCTGATAGCAGTTCCATACGGACTCTATGAGGCTGGATTTCTCTTCATTACATGGTATTGTCCATGGCTCGAGAGTGCTAAGATGATGGAGGAGTACTGTGCCGCAATGGAGAATCACGGATTCGCTCCTACTATGTGGGTCGCATCAATTGACCACGCGAGACAGGCAATTGTGATGCCTATTCTGTGTTTTGACAGTGATGAGAAAGGAGTCTTTGACAGAATCAGAGAATTCAATCTCGAAACCACCAAGAGCTTCTTGAAACAGGGTTGGATCAATTACAGACCCGATCCCTTCGTACATGCTCCTGAAACCTTCAGAAAATCGAAGATGTACTACAAGATGCTGGTCAAGTTTAGGGAGGTACTCGATCCTAACCTAATCCTGCATCCTGGACGGTTAGCCATTCCGTGGGCTTCTGTTACGGACTTGCCGAACCCATTGGAGGAGTAGAAAATGAAAACATCTACACACACAACCAATTCAATGAGGAGTGATCGTCATGACTAGTCTTGAAGACCTTCGTAAGATCAATGCGCGATGCATTCACTGTCGTGCATGTCAATACGCGTATGCGAATGAACCTGATAAAGAGGGTGAGTCTGAGGAATTCACTGGTATGCTTTTGTCCTGCCCCTCAGGGAACATCTACGGTTGGGAGGGCTATTTCAACAGCGGTAGAATGTGGATTGCGCGAGCATTTCTGAACAAGGAAATTGAGGCAAGCACAGAGATGCTTGAAGTCCTAGAAGCTTGCACAACTTGCGGCCTATGCGCCGAGCAATGTCCAAATCTCATCGATACAGTGGACATCATCGAAGAGCTTAGAGCTGCCATTATCGATGCTGGAGTTGAACCTCTCAGTAGACACAAGGTAATTGGCGACAGGGTCGAGAAAGAGGATTTGAGGAATCCCTATAATGATCCGAGGGAAGAGCGCACAGCTTGGTTTGATGGAATACGTGACAGGAAAGACGCAAAGGTGGCGTACTATGTGGGTTGTACTGGTGCTTACAGGCAACAACATATAGCCAAGCACACTGCGAGTATTCTCAACAAAGTTGGGATTGACTTCACTGTTTTATCAGACGAGGTGTGCTGTGGATCACCAATCTTGCGGACTGGTCAGAAGGACATTTTCAAGAAAGTTATGAGAGAGAACTTAGAGATGTTCAAAGACTTCGACATGTTAGCATTCTCTTGTGCAGGATGTTACAGGACCTTCAGAGTAGACTATCCGAAGCAGAGCGGTGAACCATTGCCTTTCGATGTGAAACACACCCCAGACATAATCCTTGACCTCATCCTAGATGGCAAGCTCAAAATAGAGAAGCCGTACAACAAGAAGGTCACATGGCACGATCCCTGCCATACTATTCGGCATATCGGTCTGGCTATTGAGAAGGAGATTTTGGAGAAATCCGAGAACTGGCTTCTTGACAGTAGAAATGCCACTAAGGCTAAGGAGGCTTGGTACAACCGCCCGCGCGAAGTACTGGCGGCTATTCCAGGTCTTGAGCTTACTGAGATGTACAGGATTAAAGGCAACAGCTTCTGTTGCGGAGCTGGAGGCGGAGTGAAGACTCAGTTCGCCGAAATGGCCATGACAACCGCTCTTGAGCGAGTCAGAGAAGCTGCTTCGACAGGTGCTGAGGTCTTGTTGACCAGCTGCCCATTCTGCATAACAAATTTCATGGATGCAGTGAAGGCGCTCAAGAAGAAAGAGGAGGAAACCGGCGAGGACCTCTCTGCGGTTGGTTCGAAACTCGAAATTGTCGAATTACTGGAGCTTCTTGACCAGTTAATTGAGTAGAATACTGGATAGTGGCCCCGTCAGTTTGCGGGGTCGCTATTCTCCTTTCTTTTTACGGAGTTCCAAAGTAGAATCATGCAATTGTGGTTGTAAACAGCTACCAAGAACTTGGCAGAAGACTTAGCCCTCTGCCTTAGGATCAAAGCTTGAGGTTGTTGAGTTACTGGAAGTACTGGATGAACTTCTATAGATAATGTAAGAGACCCTACTTCATGTAGGGTCCATTAGTTCCAGAGTTATGTTGAAACTTGGGTATGTATTCATAGATTTTATGGTGGGGACCAGTCTAGAGGTAGAAGTGCTTCAAGAGTCCTGATCAGTTCCTTTGTACGTTTGCAGTCATTTCGGCAATTCTCCCAGACTTGTTGTTCAAACACTAGTTGGTCATTGTTTCTTATTCTGAAGGTGAGTAGTGGAGTATCAGGGAGCGCCTTCTGAGTACAGTTCTCCAAATCCCATATCTTTCTCTTTCTTATTCCTTCAACAAAAATCAATATTTTCTCCTCAGAGAAATCAATCTCTCGTATCTTTGCTTCCTCTTTTTCCTTCTCTCTATCCAGAGGAGTCTTTTTTGGAATCTTCCACTGGGATAATTTACTAGAGGACAAGATGATTCTGAGTCGCGAATGAAACTCCAAATGTCCCGATTCATACTCAAAAGAAAAGCTTGACAATTCAGCTTTCTTTGAGAGCTTTTTCAGATAGTTCTTCAACTCTTTCTTGGTATACGTCACACGCTTCCTCCTCTTCGTCTTTGGAGTATACTACTATGCTTTTGGAGACGCTAATCAAGATAAGGTATTTGGGAATATGAAGGGATAATCATATCACTTTCTCACAAAATTCAGAACAACATTTGAGTGATATTAGATTGGGAGATTTGGCAAATGACCAATAATAAGTCCAAGTATAGGCTTGGTACTTTGATTCTTGTTTTATTCCAAAGATAACAGAATTTCCTGAAGAAACTGTCTGCTAATAGTTGTTCACTATAAACACAATTATTATAAATATATATATAATATTTAAAATAAATATATTCTAATATAGGAGCGCAAGAAAAATATGTCAGATGAAGCATTCAAAGGATATCTCTCTCAATTTCGAAATGAAAACGGAGAAGTATTCATCGGTGAAACTCGTTACATGATAATGCCAATAGTTTGGTTAAAGGATATACAGTTGGAGCTAGAAAACCTAATGGGGCCTAGCGGCACTTTTGCACTGTTCGACACTGCATCCCGAAGGACCGCACCCTCAGAGCGGGCATTGGCTGCAATCAAAGATCTCCCATTTGAGCACAAGATTGGGGCATTCTTTGCACAGTCTGCACTCAGTGGATTCGGTAAGTGCGAGCCAATCGAAATCAGTAAGAAACCATTCAAGGTAGTCTTCAAGTCCCCCTCCTCAATCTTTGCCGAAGCATATGAGGGAAAAGCAGACTCTCCGAGGTGTTATCTCTTTGCCAGTTTTATCCCATATATGGAAGCAATAGCCAAACAGGAAGGATTGGATATAAAGCTCAAAGTTGATGAAACTCAGTGTGTAGCCATGGGTGCGCCACATTGCGTTGTTGCCATCACTGAAGACACTGGTGACTCGTGGTAGTCACTGTTCTGATTATTCAATGCTTGAGACCCTGCTTCGTGTAGGGTCGATTCTTCTTTTTTCATTGATTTCACTTTGTAACCAATTTCTCACAAAAGTCTTAACCAAATTCTCTGCTAAAGTAGTGATAGGTTAGGAGATTTTACAAATGACAGAAGTGAAATCCAAGAATAAATTTGGTGCTTCGATTCTATTTTTATTCCTCTTGACTATGTCATTCAGTATCTCGATAACGCCTCTTATTATCACCGAGGCCACATCGAGAAACATTGCCTTCGAGCAATCAAGCGAGCGATTGACAAGTCATGAAAGTATCGACACATCAAGCATGAGAGAAGTATATTCTCCCGCGCGAGTAATCGACGCAACTTACAATTATGATTCACAATTTACAGGTTCCAAAGAGTGGAATGTAGAACAACCAGAGCGAGAACCATATCAATCAGAACCATTGATTCTGAGTCCTGGAACTCCACATGCCACAATTGAGATTACCAGCAATGCTGATTTCGACTCTCAAGGTTGGCCTGGGGACGGTTCTATCGGTACCCCTTATGTGATAGATGACCTTGAGATCAATGCAACAGCAGCAAATCCTGGTATTTCAATATCGGGAACTGATGTATACTTCGTGATCAGTGATTGTATAATTAACGGAAGTTATGAAATTTCCACGGGTATTGTTTTAAATTCCGTTACAAATGCAATGATCTACAACAACACTTGTTTCGAAGGTAGTATTGGAATTCTATTGAACCAGACTGATGGAATATCTGTCATTGAGAATCAATGTTATGCAATGGACCGGGCTGGAATCTATCTTGACAGGTCTGATGATAATACGATTCATGATAACTTTGTTGTTGATAGTTGGGATGGAATCTACTTGGAGAGATCAAACCTCAACTATGTTGACCAGAACTTCTGTGCTGGAAACCAGTGGGGTATAGACCTCTATTGGACATCAAATGACAACGATGTTTACAACAATACTGTGATTTACAACATCGCCAATGGAATTATGCTTACTCTTGAGTGCACTCTGAACACTATTGAACTGAATTATCTGGAAGGCAATAGTGACTTTGGAATATACCTGGAAGATTCAGATGGGAACACTATTCGGAAGAACTATTCAGAAATGGACTACGGTGGCATTGTTCTTCTGGACACCGTGGGCAATGTGGTTGACAACAACACGATTGTAGTACCAATGGGTCCAGAAGGACTTGTTCTGGTAAATTCTAATGATACCTTGGTCACCAACAACTCTCTCTTTGTAATCGAGTATGCTATGGTGATAGTTGATGGAAGCTCAGGTATTGACCTGATTCATAACAACTTAACAATCTTCGACTATGGTATCATAATTGATGTTTGTGATGACATTCTTGTCCAAGACTGTTACATTGACAGCGATTTCAATTCGTACGGTGTCTATGCATATGAATCCACCAATCTAGACATCATCGATTGCGAAATCATTCAAACAATGGAACTCCTCTACATAGAGGATTGCGAGTATGTCAACATCATCGGGAACATCTGTGATGACTACATGGGTGGGATAATGAATATAGAATCCAATTCAACAACAATCAAAGACAATCTGTGTCAATACGGAGAAGTGGCAATCATATGTGTAGACGCCCATGACCTTGTTATTCATAATAACACCGTACTATTTCACGGGGGTGATCCATCAATTGGTGTTTACGGATCTCCTTATGCTATTGTTACCGGTAACAATTGTACAGACAGTAATACCGCACTTGAAGTGGTTACCTGTGAAGGAATCTTGATTGAGGACAACTTCTGTTATGACTATGTAGAGGGAATCCGAGTATCATTGTCAAATTACACGACAATTACTGGAAATCATGTACAAGAAGGAGAAACTGGAATTCAAATAGTAGGGTCATTCTTTGTTGATATTCTGGATAACGATGTCATCGACAATGTTGAGGGTCCAACTGGAATCCATCTTACTGATTGTGGGTCCTGTTTAATTTCAATGAACAACCTTACTGGAAACGAGGTTCCATCAATCTATCTTGAAACATCTCATCACTGCAATGTCACTTACAATGTCATAACCGATACAATTGATGGTATTGTTCTTGAAGGGTCGAACCATACTATAATCACTGACAACCATATCACAATGGGTCAGGGATACGGAATTGGCGTGTGGGATTCTAGTCACAATTTTGTTAGTAGAAATCATATTGCTAACATCAGCGGATGGGAAGGCTGGGCTATAGCTTCTAATGCGTACGACAACGAGTTCACCTACAATCTCTGTGACAACAGTACCGTTGGAATATTCATCTATGGTGCTGTTGATGGGTATATTGCCCATAACTCTGCTCACGGAAATGAGGAAGCATTATGGCTAACTATTTCAAGTGCAAATGCGACAGTATCGTGGAATATCTTCGAAGACAATTTGCACAATGGTTTCGATGATTCAACGACTTCTATCATCGATTGCAACTACTGGTCAAACTACACTGGTGTTGATGCAGACAGTGATGGGATTGGAGACACTCCACATCCAATTGAAGGAACTGCAAACAACAACGATACACATCCACTAGTGTACTACCCAACTCTACCAACATGGCTTATTGAACCTGAGAATCAGGCTCACGAGTATGGACATGATTTCGAGTATACCGTTGATGTACTATCACCCACAGGAATTGCACCGATAACCGAGTGGTGGGTCGATGACCCCGATTTCGATGTCGATGATGGTGTGATCACAGATAATGTGGTTCTTGATCTGGGAGTATACCCACTTGAAGTCCGAGCTATCAACATATACGGATTCTATCTCAGTGGATTCTTCAATGTCACCGTAGCTGATACCGTATCACCTACAATTATAGGTCCTGACGACTTCGACTACGTTGTGGGTCAGACTGGTCGTCTGATTTCTTGGATTCCCGATGATTTGGGTCCTGCAACCTACAGTCTCACTCTCGATGGAGTAATAGTAATGTCTGGAGCTTGGAACTCAACTGCTGAGAACATTACTTACTCTGCTGATGGTCTGGATGTGGGTGACCATACTTTTGTCTTGACAGTGACTGATATTGGTGGGAATAGTGCCACTGATACCGTTGTGGTCACTGTTGTTGCTGGCTTGGATACAACTATGATTCTAATCATAGTGGGTGCAGGTGGAGTAATAATTGCTGTAGCCATAATCATCTACTTGAAGAAGAAAGGTGCAGGCTCATAGATTAAATAAAAGACTCTGCTTCATGCAGGGTCTTCCCTCTTCTTTTTCCGCTCTCTAAATCTAGTACTCGTATTGTGATATTCTTCTCCAATCAGCTTCGTCTTCTTTAGGTGGTTTCTTAGATGGGATATCTAAGCAGATACCGCCAAGCATCAAAAATAACAAAATGATATTGAGAACAAACTGATATGTACTCGAATCCACGATTTCATTGATGAACCCTGAAACTAATGGCTGTGAAAGAGTCAGGGCTATTGCCCCTACCTCTTCAACAGGATTTCCCTCAAAATAGATTGTGAAATTCACCTGCACATTGTATGTTCCCGGTTCTAATACAATGTCACATTGTCCAAACACCCAAAATCTTGGATTTGGTTCAAATGGATCATATATTGGCTCTGCTCCAGTGTATTGGAAGTCAAAGGATGCCATATCTATTAGACTATCATTTTGAAACACAGCTACATCAACATGTGCAGACTCATCGTATAACAGACCTGTACTTGCAGTCACTTCAAGATTTTCAGAATACATGAACTGCTCTCGCAAAGTGAATGATGTTTCATACCCCGAGCTTGCATAATCCGTCCTTTTCGAATTCAAACCCTGATATTCAGCCATCGGTGTTATGCCAAGATTCGTCACTATGATTATCGTGACCAAGAATCCGATTGCAGGTAATAATAGAAACTTTCGCTGGAAGAAACCCAAAGTACCTGAATTATTCATATGTCTTGTAAAAAGACAGTACACGAGAAGTACGATGGCAACAATGCCAGCATACTCGACAGTGATTACGAAGCTATCTAACGCTACTCCCATTTTCTCTCACTATATATTATCGTGAATGAATATCAACTCTTGGAATCCTAATGTTTGATTCTTTCATCATTCGAACTCTGAAACACTTGGTTCAACAGGGGCTTTTGGTATTTTTCCTTGTCTGAAGAAGTAATCGTATGCAATTCCAATAATCAGCACTGAAGATATACCCACCAAACCAATGGAGATAGGATTAATCATGATGCTTGGAATCTCATATGTTAACAAGGACGTTGTTGGGAAATCTAACAAATGCACAAGTCCGTCGCCTGTGATAGCCATAATAGCGATGTAAGGTAAACTTGAATGTATAGAATCTATTTCAAATAGTATATCTTGTGAAAGTAATTGACCTGAAGGTGCAACTCTTGTTAGTACAGTGCAGGGATGAATTCTGTCGTATACCAAAACAAGGTGAAGAGACCCACTGGATCCAACTGCCATTACATTAAGGTGAGGATACTCTATCCATCCAGACCCATAGTTCCGACCCAGAGATATATTCCACGCAATATTGCCATTGGTATCCCACTTTGTCAATTCCGATACAAAACCATGTTTCAGTGAAAAAGTATAGACTCCTCCTTGTGGGTCTACACGAAGTAATTGGTGTGAATGTTCTCGACTCCACACCTGATTTCCATTCGCATTATATTTCAGAACCTTGCCATCAAAGCTAATGAATAGATCATTTGCAACGCATTCAAATCCATGGAGGAGTATTAGGTTCCCTAATATTATTGATGCTATATATTCAGAAAACGATATCACTAACAATGTCTTATTCCAAATACGATTTCCTTGGCTGTCTATTTTTATTATGCTATACAGGATCTGCCGATTATAATAATCGTAAGGATCTGGAGGGCTAAATGATAATACAAATACGAGTAGATTTCCTGATGAGTCAAAATCTGCAATGATTGGATAATCATGATAAAATAGGCTTGATGTATTATTCCACAAGAAATTCCCTTGTGAATCAAAGCTTTGAATGCACATGTTCGCAGCAGTACTGCTGAATGAGTATATCACTGCAATTCTATCATTTGAAGATACATAATTATAAAAACTGTAATAACCGGAACTTTGAGAGTCCTGTAATATAGTATTATTACTCAATATTTGATGGTTGGATCCTAAGGTCCAAAGACTATATGTCCTTCCAGATTCTGGAAGAAGATCATAACGATATTGATGAATTGTGCTGTAACCTGCAGGCTCAATTCCTAATATGACTGAAGATTCACCTGAAGGATAGGTTGTATTGTATTTTGGAGCCAGTATTGGAGGTAAACTACTTTCATCTTCCAGCATTACTTCAACTGACATATGGTCGATAGTGACAGTAACCGATCCACTATAATCTTCCCAGGGAGCAATATCTCCAATAGTTTCACCAAATATGGATGTTGGAATCAATTCTAAAAACAATGTTCTGGATTGTGAAATTTTTCCCCCATCAAAGAACGCTAAAGTTTCTGCTTTAGAGGTAATGAATTCGATTTTTTCGCTATCTCCATCTTTAAGATCAGATATTGTCTTGATTGTATATAGTTCATAACTATCAGCCCTATAAACTAGAAAATTTACTTCCCACATGTTACCAAGGATATCTTCAGTTGTAAAATCTCCTGTACACTCAATCTCAACTGAAGCAGATATCTTCGCTGCTTGTGGAGTTTCATTATAACCTAAACTGAATTCCTCTGAAACACGAGCATATTCCACGCAGCGTGATGGGTAGTTACCATCATAGTCGAGCTGGTACCCTGCAGTATGCGTCCAGACGAGTGAAACACTACCTATTTCTTCAACAAATGAATATTCATAATCAAACTCTGGGGAGAAACTACCAATCTCAACATATGGTTCCTGTGTGAAATATGGATCTGGCAGGAGTTCGTCTGAGAACGTTGGTGATGCCTGTGCTGAAACATAATTGGCTTCCACAGCTATCCATAACGGACTTGTGATCATGAAACATACAAACAGAATACAGATGACTCCACTTAATCGCTTAACTCCAAACTCCTCCAATATGAATTAAGGCATTCCTCAGAATAGATAGATATTGAATGAACTTAAGGTATATGTTCCTCAATTTCGACTTTGCTAATCTCAGTGAGATATTTAGACCGATGGTTGTTTGGGTAGTGAAACCTCAAGCTGCATTGAGTGTTGCATCTAGTTTCATTGTGAAGCATCAGTGTCTAGAATTTGCGATAGGATGAATAAGAAAGAGCGGCCAGTATCAACCGCTCTTCCAATCCTTGGGGATTCTATATTTTTCTAATCGTACTTTATCCGAGGATCTAATAATCCGTATAATAGATCCGCCGCAAAATTAGCTAGAATCGTGATTATTGCTAGAATCATAAAAATCGTTTGTATGACTGGATAGTCGTAGCGTAAAAGAGTGTCCCAAATTAGACGTCCTAAACCCCGCCAAGTAAATACAGTTTCAATAAGAATAGTTCCACTAATGAGATATCCAACATTAAGTGCAATGAGTGTGACCATAGGCAACATAGCATTCTTCAAACCGTGTTTGTAAAGCACCTGATTCTCATCAAGACCCTTAGCCCTTGCTGTAAGGATGTAGTCTTCGGTCATTACTGTAACCAAGTTATTTCGCATGAAGAGAAACCATCCACCGAATGAAGAAAGAGCCATAGTCATCATTGGTAGAAATAAGTGATAAAGAATATCACCTGCAACTATTAATGCACCATACGGGTCAGATCGAGCTATAACCCAGACATCATAATCTATTGTGCCAAATTGAGGAAATCCTATTCTAACTCCCCACATCGCGTCGGTCCACTCAGGAAGCATGAAACTAAACAACAATAGGAACATCATTCCCAACCAAAATGTAGGCAATGACAATGTAAACATAGAAACAGTAACAGCTCCCAAATCTTTCTTAGAACCAGGGCTTGAAGCGACACTTATACCGACCCACATTCCGAGAAGAATAGCAATCAAAGATGAAGTTCCCATCAATAGGAGTGTATTTGGAAGTCTGTCAACAATTTCACCAATAACTGGTCGTTGGGTTAAGAAGGATACACCAAAGTTACCTGTGAACATACTGACAAGGTATCGCCAGAACATGTAGATCCAGTCAAAGATGTCAGGATCTGGTACAAGACCG
>JABCTV010000301.1 GCA_018238205.1 Candidatus Thorarchaeota archaeon | reverse complement strand
ACCTTCTGATGTACATGTTACTCATGAAGGATGCGCTACCATGTCATGTCTTGCTCCCAGTGCGGTTGGTACATCTGGCTCGGCATTCCCGATTTGGGAAGATGCGTTAGGTGTTCCAGTTATTGGCGGTGATCAGCATGGAAATGGAAGAGTGATATTAATCGCAGATACTGCAATTGTGCGAGATCTTAGAATTACTGTCGCAGATAATGCTCAAGCATTAATCAACTTCGTAAACTGGCTATCATCAGCTACAGCAGATGTCGTAGTATATACTGATCGTAATCCAGCGATTCAGCCGAACTACAATTACTACACGTCGGAGGTTGCATTAGCTTTGAATGGTCTAGGTATCCAATACTACCTGACAAGCGATCCTGATTACCTCAATATCAGCCTAGCAACTCAATCTTGGGATCTGGTCATATCAGATGGAAACTACTACACTGCAATAATGAAATGTGAAGCTGAGTTGCTTGATCATATGGAGAGTGGTGGAAAACTGATTATGCGTGACTGGAGGTTCCGATACACTGGCTATCCACTGTGGAATTATCTTGGTTTTGAGGGTAATGAATCATCAATATCTTCAGGTCCACCAACAGTGTACCTATGGGCTTCAGCACATCCGATATTCAATCTACCAGCAGACTATGGAGCTGCGAACATCAACTCCACGCATGACTTCTTTGGTACAGATCTTGCCAGGGTTACATTATTCAATAATGCAACTGCGATTGCAGGTGTTTCTACATCACCTGAAGAAAATACAGCTGCAATAGTTATTGGAGCAGATGGGAGAGCAATCTGTAATATGTTTAGTATCTCTGAATATATTGATGATACTGATGACTCAACCTATTCTGATGCTTTTGAGATATTCACTAACGAAATTGCATATCTGTACTTCGATAGACCAATGATTGATCATCCTGATGATATCACCTACATGGAAAGCGAAACCGGTAACGAGATTTCCTGGACACCAACTGCAGATGCAGGTCCGTGGGAGTACACTGTTCGAGAGAATGGTTCAATTATTGAAACAGGACTTTGGGATGGAGGTGCAATCACTATCAACGTTGATGATGTGAATGCTTCACTCACAGATTATCAAATCACAGTATTCGACAGGCTTGGATACAGTGCTTCTGATTTGGTCATTCTCAATGTAACTGAATATGTTGATCCAACTACAACCGGAACGGGAGTACCTATTGATCCAATGCTACTCATTATCATTGGTGTCGGCGCTGTTGTTGTGATTGTAATAATCATCATAGTCATGAAGAAGAAGAAATAACATAATTTGAATGGGTGCTGTTTTTTCAGTACCCATCTCTATTCTTTTTCCTTTCTGGTCATCCCAATCTCATAGAATAGTATCTCTAATTATTTATTCACTAAGCAAGCAATACAACAACACAAAAGGGAAATAGTCCTCTTTTAGATAAAGAGAGTCTGGAGGCTGTATTATCTGAGTAAACCAAGCCGCGGCAAAACTCCTGCTTACATGTCCTATATTCAAAGGATATGCGATTTTAGTAAGAGAGGGGACATGAAGACCGTAGCTAGTTTGATCAAGGGATATTACTCAGATAAAAACGACAATCCTTGGCATAAGGTCGGCAAGAACATTCAGACGTTCACCAACAAGGAATCGTCAAAGGACAAACTTTCAGAAATACTGATTCTACTTAGAGCCGGGGTCTTTGGCGCACTAGATATTCTTTCATTTGGTCTAATAGACGAAATTAGTACGACTGAAATCATCAAAGCATTCACAACAGAAAATTCTTGGAAACTAGGTAGAAGAAGCACTCGAAATCTCTGTCTTGATATTGCTGATAAATTGATTGAGAAAGGTAGCACGAGATACTTTACACCTTCAGCACTCAAGCGTGATGGTTTTGGGTTCCTAATACCACGAATTGAAGAAGCACAATGGGAGAAATTCAAGAAGGCAAAACCAAAGGTTACGAAGGGAGAGTTGAATCTTGCTAAACTTGAAAAATCAGTCATCGGAAGTAAATTCCTACGAGAACAAATGATTATGGAAACAAAGATTGATGCGAAAGATCCCCGAATAGAAACTCTTCTTGAAGCATACGAATTGCAATTAGTTGAAATCGAAGTTAATAGAAGTTCAAGAATCAAACCTCCAGCACCAACTGAGCAAGTCACTCTTAATGGCCAACCAGTCTTTGATGAAGATGAAGAGAAAGAAGAGAAAATCAAACGAAAACCATCCAAAGGGGATCAAACACCACTAACTGATTTTCTCTCTGAAAAGAAGAAAGTAGCTAAGGCTCCGAAGAAAAAGAAATCCAAGAAAACAAGAGGTCGAAAGAAATGAGTAAGAAGTCTAAGACCTCAAACTATCACACATTAGAACGAAAGTTCCTCAAGCAATTGCAAAAGATAGCATGGGATATAGACTCGCCAGATCTAGGAACAATGTATGACGCCGTTGGGAAACTTGCAACTGTAACTAACAATCGTTTGCTCCTACCTAAGGCAATGGAGCTACTTTCATCTAACGACAATAATGTTAGACAAGCAGCATTCACAGTTGCTGGTATGAATGTGTATGGTCCGTATATTTCAGAGTTCACTGTTGCTTTGAAGGATATGAATCCAGCAGAGAGAGAGCAAATACTCCAAGGAATTCATGAGATGTTTTCACAAACAGGTGGTCCAGTGTCCATATCAGAGCAAAAGAATTGGATAATGAATCTTGAAACTCTTGGGATAGAACACCAACCATCTGTTTTTGGATTAATGATTGGATTGGGCAAACCTGGTAAAAATTGGGTAACAAAACAAATCCGAGACAATATCAAAGGAATAACACTTGGTGCGGTACCAACAATAAGTATGTTTCCTGAAAATGATAGGAAACGTTTGATAAAATTAC
>JABCTV010000300.1 GCA_018238205.1 Candidatus Thorarchaeota archaeon | reverse complement strand
CTTCACCTTGGTTAATCTGTTCCCTCCCTTCTTGCCGCTGTAGCTCTGGGTAAAGGCGTCTCGGATTGGTTGATACCGCTTTGCCGGCTTTAGAAGTAGCGACTCCACGAACTCCGAAAGCCCTGTGTCGGTGAGAAAGAGAAGCCAGTCATATGACTGAGCCAAGACCTTGAGTTCTTTGTTGTGTTCGTCGGAAGTGAACCAGTTTCCATGGTTGCTGAGACTGGAAGTACTCATTGCCAACTGCAGCGATTCTAAGAACTTCATCCGCGACCTTCTTCAGTTCATACTCATTCACAGCATCGGTTATTGTTTCGATAGCAGACTCAACCTCTTTCTTGAGCTTTGAATCAAACTTACCTTCTGGTACTTCACCAAAGTGTTTGTGTGTGAAGTGTATTCCTCGATAGAGAAAATTACCCAATGTTGCCACAAGTTCGTTGTTCACCTTCTCAGCAAAGGCATCCCAACTGAAGTCGAGGTCCTTTGTCTGTGATGTGTACGATGTAATGTAGTATCTGAGGTAATCGGGATCTAGACCTCGGTCAAGATAGTCTTCGAGAACCCACACTACGTAACCTCGGCCTCTGCTAAAGTTATGACCTTCAATCTTTACCATGCCTGATGCGACAATTGCGCTTGGAAGATTGTAATCACTTCCTTTGAGCATTGCAGGCCAGAAGATACAATGATGTTGAACAATGTCCAAACCGATATAGTGAACTAGACGTCCATTTCCAGGTTTCCAGTATTTCTCCCATTCTTTGGGTTTACCAATTTTCTTAGCCCATACTTCAGTACTCGACATGTATCCAATCGGTGCATCCACCCAGACATAGAGGACCAATGAGTCATCTCCAGGGAATTTTATTCCCCAGTCGAGGTCACGTGTTATGCACCAGTCTCTTAGGCCCTCTTTTACCCAACCGAGTGCAAAGTTCCTTGCATTCTTTGTACCATCCACGTTCTTCAGGAAATCACCAATGAAATCCTCGAACGCACTCAGTTTCAGAAACTGATGTTTTCTGGTGATTGGTCGGGTAGGATTGTCACAGACTGCACATCTGGGTTCTAGTATCAAACCAGGTTCGATGTATCTCCCACATCCCTGGTCACACTCATCTCCACGAGCGTCAGACCCACAGTAAGGACATTTACCTCGAACAAATCGATCTGGTTGAGACCGACCGCAGGTGTCACAGAAGGGAGTTTCGATTTCCTTTGCATAAATGTGTCCGTTGTCGATGAGTGTATTCACAATCTGAAGAGTTCGGTGATGATTCTCTTCAATGTCTGTGTGCGCATAGTTGTCAAAGAAGATGTTTAGCTTGGGAAAAGTATCTGCCAATACCTTGTGATACTTCTCATAGGTCTCTTTGGGGGTGAGACCCTCTTCCTCTGCTTTTACAATGACTGGAGTACCATGTGTGTCTGACCCGCAGACGAACGTGACATCCACTCGCATCTTCTTCAGGAGTCTCACAAAAACGTCTGCAGGCACATAGGTCCTAAGATGCCCAATGTGCATCTGCCCACTAGCATATGGTAGTCCGCATGTTACAAGTACTGGGTCCTTAGTGGGATAGTTATTCAGTTTTATCAACTCCTTTAGATATTGCTTGAAACCTACTTTGAACTGCTTGCGGAGGTATCTGCAGAAAAGAATGATACTCTACTCTATAGTATCCTGTACAGGCGACCGTTGAAATACGAGTTCCGTTAATTCTTTCTCTGAGTTCTTTTCCCGCCTTCAGTGAGTAGGTTATCGCATGTCCACGGTCTGTGAATATAACTCATTCGCTACTTGCTACTTGTAAGGAAAAATCTGAGATACCATTCCTGTTTTTTTTTCTATCGCAGTAATAATAATAACCACAATTTTATGTCAAAACAAAGAAACCTTCACACTGTGGAAACTAGTACTCTACGGAGCTGAACATAAAATGACTATTTTACAAGGAGATCATCTTCCTAGTTGCTATCTATTGGCAGAGCAAATTGAACAAGGCTTTGTTGTAGTAGACAACTTCAGCAGAATCGTGCATGTCAACAAAGCTATGGCTGATATGCTTGGATACAGAATTGAGGAGATGATGGGTCAGCAGCTCAGGAACTTCATCGAAGATGAGAAGAAGTTTGCGGAGCATGGAGTACCTACGTCTGTACAGAGTCATGAACTTAATCTCAAAGAAAAGAATGGAGAAGAATTTCTAGCAACAGTATCTGCGGGTCCAATAGAGCATCAAGATGGAACAGAAGGCATGTTCCTGCTTATGAGTAATCCACTTGATTCAGCAGAAAGCCGGCGAGTATGTAGAGAGCACCTAGACAAGTATCAACTCATAGCAGAGAGCACTTCAGACGTTATATTCACTATTGATATGAAGGTGAAGATGACGTTTCTAAGCCCTTCAATCTTTCATATGACAGGTTACACCGTAGAGGAAACATTGGCTCGAGAGTGGGATGAATCCTTCACAAGTAACTCTGTCAAGAAGATGTTTACATTATTTGAAGATGTATTCACTCGTCTTCGTGAAGGTAAGGTGGTAGACCTACCAATTATTGTTGAGCTCGACTTGTATCATAAGAATGGACACATCTTGGTGGTTGAGGTTACTGCGTCTCCATTGTATGATGACAATGGAATGCCGATAGGGGTAATCGGCAGCATGAGAAACATGAGTGCACGAAAAGAAACTGAAAAATCTCTTCAAGAGAGTAAAGCCCGATACAAAGCACTATACGACAATCTTCCAGATGGGCTTATCAGAATGGACACTGACGGTAAACTCACTCATTGCAATGACTATATTGTAGAACTATTTGGATACTCCAAAGAAGAACTCATCGGTCAAGATGTGATGATGTTCGTACATCCTGACTCTTTGAATGAAGTCCGATTGAAGTTCGTTCAAAGCCTATCATC
>JABCTV010000087.1 GCA_018238205.1 Candidatus Thorarchaeota archaeon | reverse complement strand
GAGCAGCTAACCCTACCCTCACAGAAACAAGTCCTGATACAAGGCCAGTTCGATTTGCGACAAGACTATTTCGTGTATGGAGATAGTAAGACCCTGCCATCATAATGAAAATAAAAAATGAAATTGCATCAATGAAAAACCAGATCCACCACAATTGACTTTCTAATGCTATTCGTACAATTGGATTGTACTCAAAACCAGAACCAAGTGAGTTGAATAGTAGAACTGTGTAGGTTGCATCAATAATTCCTACAGGGGTGAGTAGGAGGACAAGAGCTCTGATCCATTTCTCTTCCCACCATAATGTAAACATTTGGTATGTAGTCATAGTTGAGAATCGGCTAGTTTTCTCTGAGGTCAACAAGTTCTCATGCTCCTGCAAAATAACCTCAATTTTTGTGCTATAAGGATTTCCAACTAAGCGAATATGTAGAGAATAATCTGAACTTGTAAGAGAGTCATCGAAAAATAAGAAGAGAGACCGAAGCCGAAACCTCGGTCTTGTTTTATTCTATTGGATAATCGTTACTTCTTGTAATTACTTCAAGTTACTTCTGTCTTGTAGTAGTGATAGAAGTAAGGATCATGCATTGGGTTGAATACATATCCGTTCATCCATGCTCCTTCTACGTGGAAGCTAGTAGCCTGGTAACCCCAGAGGAATGCGCAGTGATCGACGATTGCCTCTTGAATATCACCATAGATGGCGATTCGAGTCAAATCGACTGTTTCTACAGCTGCGGCATCAATCCAGCCATCAACCAGTGTGTGGTTCCAAACAACATCGCCTTCACCAGTTGAGTTTACTAGACCAACCCTTGATGGGAAGGTACCAGTTGACTTGACGAATGGTGCTGCGTAGTTATCAGGATCTGCGTAGTCAGGTGCCCAACCGAGCCAGAAGATCGGTAGTTGCTTGTTCCTGACCTGGAACAGATAGCTTGCCCACTCAAGACTTTGTACATCGATGGTAAGTGTTGAGGTTGGATTTGTGGAAGCAGGATCAGCAATGATGTTTTCGATTGCCTGCTTAACCAGAAGACCTGCAGCCTCACGGTTAGTGTTACCTTCGTTGTAGTAAATATTGAGTTCGTAGGAGTTGTTTGCCCAGATGTCGTCTAGACCACTAGCCATAGCTAGGTTCCAATGCTCGACTGCTGCAGTCATGTTCTTCTCGAACATGAATAGGTTATCGTCGTGTGCAAACATACCTTGTGGAATCGGACCCTGTAGTTGGATACCTAATCCGTTTAGTACGTTGTCGATAAGTGCATCATAGTCGAATGCGTATGAAATTGCAGCTCTAGTTTCCCAATCTTGGAATGGACTTTCTCTAATGTTGTTTGTTACGTTCAGGTAATCATTCATATTGAATCCAAGGAACATAACATCGAATGTTGGATTGCCTGCCCAAACCTTTACGTTAGGATCGGTGCTCTGCAAAGTACCGTCACCAATTGTGGTGGCGTTATTCCAGATATCATATGCATTTGTTGCTGGCCAATAACCTGCGTCACTAGCTCCAGCCTTAATGTTCAACATCCTGTTATTCACATCAGTGTTTAATTTGATGATGATATCAGTAATTGAACCTGCATTGGGATGAGTTACCTTTGCGGCAGTAGCTCTCCAGTAGTCTTCATTGAGAGTCAGTTCTATTCTGTTATCCTGTACCCAGGTCACTAGTTCATAGGGACCAGTTCCACAGGCTTCTTCATTCAATGTAAGATCATCGCTAACAGGTGACATTCCACCATGAGCCATGAAGAATGTTGGGCTGATCATAGCACCAACCTCATAGGTCAAGGCTGCAACGAATGGTGTGTATGCATAAGCTAGCTTTACTGCAACAACGAACTCACTAATGACTTCAACTGCACCAGAGGAATCCTTCCATGTATTCCAAGCAGCAATGTGCTCAGCAGTACCATCTCCGAATTCGTATACGGCATCCTCAACGGCTGCGCCACCAAGGATTGGTTCAGCAATCATCCAGACTGGACCCCAACCATCGTCCCAACCGCGTCCTAGCATTCGCCAGAAGTTCATTTGTACGGCTGTAGCGTTGAAATCGGTACCGTCATGGAATGTGATTCCTTCACGTAGTGTGAATGTGTATGTTAATCCATCTCCAGATATTGCTACGCTTTCAGCAAGCAATCCGACAGAAGGATTTGTGTCTGCAGTGTCCCAGGGATACGTGAACAACGTTTCATAGATGTTGTAATGTACCCATGAACCAGCTGTTTCGTAATTTTTGTGTGGGTCCATATACTCAGGCAGACCAATCGTTTCCCATGTGATATGATTAGGCTGATCCTTTGCAAGGACTGGTGGTTGAAGCAATAGATATGCTCCAGCAGCACCTACAATCACGACAATTACGACGACAGCAATTAATTGATTTTTCTCCATGTCATCCATCTCGTGTTTTAATATTGCGATATTAACGGCCCCTAAAGGACCGCAACAACAAACTAGACTAATATCAGAATCATTAGAATCCGAAATAGTCTAACTTCGCTATTAGTACTTTTGAAATATTCTCAGACTAATATAGCTTACGAATTTGAGATTGTACTCAAAAAGCCGTTCTTTGAACCAAAAACTTAAGTAACCTCTGCAGTTCGCAGCATCAAGTTTACAAAGCTGGATTATTGTTGCAAGAATAAACAGTAAATCGACCTGTAAACAGTAGATTGGCCTGCTCGAGGGTTCAAGAATGAAACTCAGAGATTTTGTACTAAGAAGAATAATCTTAGCAATCCCGGTTGTGTTTGGTGTTTTGACGATAACTTGGTTCCTCTCATTTGTAGTGGGGGACCCAATTACTATGTATATTACTGAACGAACACCTGATGCTGCAATTCCGGGGATAAGGGCCGCTCACGGACTTGATGAATCTCCAGTTGTTCAGTACTTTATTTATCTATCAAACTTGTTCCAAGGTAATTGGGGTGTGAGTACATCGACTGGAGCAGATGCACCAGTTCTCGAAATGTTGGCAATGCTATTCCCTGCCACAATCGAGCTTGCTATTGTTGCAATGATTTTTGCAGTTATTCTTGGGATTCCACTCGGAATCATTTCCGCAACGAAAAAGGATAGAGTTCCAGATCACATTACTCGTATATTTGCACTTTCAGGTGTTTCAATGCCAATCTTCTGGTTTGGTTTGATGCTCAAGTACTACTTATTCTTTCAATTCTCACAATGGGGTTTACCGAGCCTTCCTGGTGATGATAGGTATAACCTCGGAGAATTCTCATATGTGCCGACAACAGGATTTCTATTGGTAGATTCTTTGTTATTCGATCATAATTTACTTCTGTTTGTTGATGCTATTAAACATCTAATAATGCCTGGCTTTTGTTTGGGTTACATAACGCTAGCAATTATCACAAGGATGATGCGTTCAAGTATGTTAGAGGTTATCAAGGAAGATTATATTACCCTGGCCCGATCAAAGGGTCTCTCTGAGCGGGTTGTGATATACAAGCATGCCTTAAGGAACGCATTGATTCCCACAGTAACAGTGATTGGTCTTGCGTTTGGAGGTCTGATCACAGGAGCTGTGCTGACGGAAACTATTTTCAATTGGCCCGGCTTGGGACGATGGGCTGTTCGCGCAATATTAAATGCGGATATGGCCGCTATCAACGGGTTCACTTTACTCGTCGCATTCATATTTGTTACAGCGAATTTCATAGTTGATATGATATACGGCGTTTTAGATCCTAGGATCAGGTTTGGTTGACAGGAGGATGATATGGAATGGAATCAGAATCACAAACCCCACAAGTTCAAGATAACAATGGAGAAGACGCAATCACATTTAGAATCCTTATCATTTTCCAGATTATTTTCATAATGAGTAGTCTGATGCTTGGTGGAATAATCTTCCTTGGGAACTTTGCATACATGATTCAAGGATTGATGGGATCTTCTTTGGTCCCTAATGAATTGCTCAGTATGTGGTCACTACAAGGTTTCTTAGTTCTTATATTTGCAATTTTACTCATGAGAACAAATCGAGGCGTAATGGAAAAACTACCAGATGCCTTTGGTTCTTCATTTTACTTGTACATATTTCTTACAGCTATATTTGCGACCATGGGTTTCCTTGGTCTTGTGTTCATAATTGCTATAGTCCTTCAATTGGTGTTGTTTTTCATTCCAAGTGTAAAAATTCTATGGTTTGAAGAGTTTGTTGAGGATACAAAACCAAGAATTAAAGAAACACGGTTCACATTACATCTCGTTCGAAAGAGTCCCCTGGTTGTGGTGGGAATACTAATCATTGTATTCATGCTCGGAATTGCAATTTCAGCACCATTGATTACCACGTACGAGGGAACCGACATGGTGTTTGCTGATAAACAGCTTCCACCTGGATCTAACAGCACTGACATTAAGTTAAATTTTCAATACTTATTTGAAGATTCTACCTTTGATCCTGCCATTATGCCTGACTATTCTTATGGAGAATTTTCTATAACTGAAGACTATCTGAAAACAGTTGAAATTCCAAGAATATTTATTGGTGTGTCTGACATGAACACAGGTTTCGACCCAGTACCAGTGAATGTCACTTTTCGAATCTATATCCTTAATGCCACTGCATATAATGTCATGACTGAGTCTGAGCGACTCTCCTACATTTACGCAGATGTATCGGTAATCACTGATTCATCTGAGAACAGTGATAATCTTCTTGAATATATTTATCTCCCTGATGATACAGGTGCCTATGTTTGGGAGCTACAGTTTACTGCATCTCAGAAGACAAGTGCATGGTCTGTGAATACTCGGGTCGTTATCTCATACTATAGCATATACCCAGTTCATATCTGGGGTACTGACAATTATGGCGGCGACATCTACAGCAGGATCATTTGGGGCTCTCAAGAAGACCTAAAGATTGCTCTTAGCGTTGTTCTAGTTGCAGTTACCATCGGTGCAGTCATTGGTGCTATATCCGGCTACTATGGCGGAAAGTTTGATGAATTGGTTATGCGGGTTACTGACATATTCTTCGCTTTTCCAGGTCTTGTGCTGGCCATGGCAATTGTTATGGCTCTTGGTACACGTAGTCTGGAAACAATTAGCATCGCACTTATGATCACGTGGTGGCCTACCTATGCTCGACTTGTAAGAGCTCAGGTCCTTACTGAACGTGAAAAGCTCTACATTGAAGCATCACGTTCCTCAGGTGCAAGTGATACACGAATCCTGGTTAGCCACATTCTACCCAATACAATACAGCCAGTTATTGTTCAAGCCACAATGGATATTGGTTCAGTACTATTGACTGCTGCAGGACTTGCATTCATTGGCTTCGGTCCGCCCATTGGAACTGCGGAATGGGGAATGATGATTGCCAACGGCCAAGACTTCATCCTTAGTTCACCTTGGATGACTCTTTATCCTGGGTTAGCAATACTTGTCACAGCTCTATCATTCAATCTTGTTGGAGATGGGATTAGGGATATCATGGATCCCAAGCTAAGAAGGAGATGACACAATGACAATGTCCGATGAACTAGTACTAAATGTTAAGGAACTTTACCTTAACTTTTACACGTACGAAGGAGTGGTAAAAGCACTTGATGGTGTGAACATGTTCCTTCGGCGTGGCGACACTATGGGTGTTGTTGGCGAAACAGGCTGCGGCAAGAGTGTTACAGCGAAGTCTATCCTCCGTCTTGTTGAGGCCCCTGGTAAAATCGAAAGTGGGGAAATCCTGCTCTACGATAAGGATAAAGAAACTGACGAGATTCATGAGATTGATATTGCAAAACTTCGGCCTGAAGAGATGCTTGAAATTCGTGGAAATAAAATATCAATCGTGTTTCAGGATCCTGCAACATATCCCAACCCTGTCTTTCGTGTTGGTGATCAGATTGCTGAAGTAATTGAACTTCACCAGGACCTCTCACTGGATGTTCTGAACATGAAGATAGCAAAGCTCGAACTTATGCTATCAGAGAATTTGGCTAGTGAGAATCGTGCTGAAATCGAAGAAAAGATCAACTATTATAGACAACAGCTGGATGATCCCCCTACACCAGATAAGAAGTCAAAACGGGAAGCTGCAAAATTAAAAGCCATTGAAATGCTTAAGATGGTACGGATGCCAGCACCTGAACAGGTTGTAAATCAGTATCCTCATGAACTTTCAGGTGGTATGAGACAGAGGGCCTTGATCGCTGGATCACTTGCTTGTAATCCAAGCATCCTGATTTGTGATGAAGCAACTACGGCTTTGGACGTGACGGTACAAGCGCAGGTGCTTATGTTATTGAATCAACTGAAGAAGGAAATTGGATCCTCAATTATAGTCATCACGCATGATATGGGCGTAGTCGCAGAAACCTGTAACTGGGTCAATGTAATGTATGCTGGGACGACTGTTGAATCCTGTGCAACGCTTGAACTATTTGAGAAACCTATCCATCCATATACAGCTGGTTTGTTAACTGCAGTTCCTAAACTTCATGAGGATAGGGAAAGACTACCTCAGATTAGAGGAACCGTTCCAAATCTAATCACACCTCCATCGGGATGTCGTTTTCATCCTCGATGTGATTATGCTACTAAAATCTGCGAAGAGAAAAAGCCGCTGCTGGAAGAGCAGAAACCTGGACACTGGGTGGCTTGTCATAACCCATTGGATAATTGAGGAGGCATTAAGAATGAGTGAAACATTGCTCCGAACTGAAGACCTGAAGAAGTATTTTCCACTAACCGGAGGAGTATTCCGAAAAGTCATTGGAAAAGTACACGCTGTTGATGGTGTGAACCTTGACATCAAGAAAGGTGAAACACTTGGCGTTGTGGGAGAAAGCGGTTGCGGCAAGACGACTTTAGGACGTACAGTCCTTAGACTTGTCCCCGCCACAAGTGGTAAAATCTTCTTTGAGGACGAGGATATCACAGCTTTGAAAGGAAGCGCCCTTAGAAAAGTCCGATTCAATATGCAGATTGTGTTCCAAGATCCAATGGCATCTCTTGACCCACGTGTCACAATCAAGAACTCTATTGGAGAACCATTGGTAGTAAATGGAGTTGCTAGGGGTCGAAAAATGAGAGATATGGTTCTTGCCCTACTCGAAAAAGTTGGCTTGACTGAAGCTCACCTAAATCGATTTCCTCACGAATTTAGTGGTGGACAGAGACAGAGGATTTGCATTGCACGAGCTTTGGCACTAAATCCAAAGTTTGTGGTCATGGATGAACCTACATCAAGCACAGATGTGTCGGTACAAGCACAGACTCTGAATCTTATGAAGGACTTGCAAGATGAGTTTGATTTGACTTACATGTTCATTTCACACAACTTGTCTGTGGTGAAGCACATGAGTGATAGACTTGCGGTGATGTACTTGGGGAAGGTGGTAGAAACCACTCCATTTGACATCTTCAAGAAATCGCTCCATCCGTACACTTTTGCACTGGTATCTGCAGTACCTATCCCTGAGCCAAAATTCTCAGGAAGAGCACAAATCCTTGCTGGTGAAGTACCAAGTCCTATTGATCCACCTCCCGGATGCAGATTTTATCCACGATGCATCTTTGCTCAAGAAATTTGTAGTGTGGAAGATCCTCCACTGAAAGACGTTGGTGGTAATCACCAAGTCGCCTGTCATTTTGCAGGAGAACTTGACTTTGGTAAAAGTGCTCAACAGGAATATGCTGATTCAGTCAATGGCTCAATCGCATAATCGTGTGTATAGCGATTGTTTAAAGAACGCAATTTCCCCTGTCCGAGTGTGGATTCAATGAATACTGACTACAAGGAAAACAATGATAATAACGACCAATCAGAAGAACAAGACATAGATTGGTTGGAATATGCGCAACAGGAAGAGCAACCACTTAGACCATTGGATCGCACAGATTACCTTGCTTTGTTCATTGCTTCCTTGCAGACAATTTTCTTACCCTTGGTAATCCTCATCATTGTCTTATTTGCTATCAATCTCTGGCTCCAAGCCATGGTGGGATAAGGATGACTCGAACTGAACTCCTTCGTGGAACGTTGATTATCGCAAGTTTTCTAGCATTTCTCAATATCATTATTGCACTAGCAATTCATATTTCTACATCTACAAATTTTGATTTCTTCACTGCTGCAAATCTGATGATTCCTGAGTTTGGAGTGATGCTGATAATTGGAGCATGCTTGATGGCCCGCCAACCACTTGAAGATGAAAAGCGCTATGACGAGGAAGGCAATCCGACCAAATCTTGGGAATACGCGATGATTGGAAAGAAAATTCTTCTAGCATCGGTCTTTTTGTTAGCATTTACTGGATTATTCTTTATCCTTGGTATGGTCTTTCCACCTTAAACAATATCAAAATAATTACTGAACTTGGTGATTCATTCTTCTTGTGTCGTCACTTTCTGTGCTAGCTTCAAGAATACAAAGCCAAAGACTCCGATGAAACCTGCTATATAGAGTAAAGCAAGTGCAATATGGATGTTGAAGAGCGTCATCGCAGGTTCCAAGATTAAATATACAGTAACAAATGCAATTCCCTGAGCAAGAAGTATAGGCAGCATATCAGCCCAAGGTGAAATCAGAATGAATAGAAGTCCCAATGATGCATTTATTATTACAGACTTTCGTATTGTATCATTTGCAATTTTGACATATACAAAATCGTGCGCATTAAGCTCAGCAATTTCATTCTTCAAAACAGCATCCAATAAATTTTCAGAGTATCTGGGTTCACCAGGACCAAGGACTATCAGTACTCCTAAGATGAAAATGACAATCACAGTACCAATTGTTCTCAATGATTGGATAAACAATAAAGTAATGATTATTGATGAGCTGCCAACGATTATACCAATCCATATCGCAGCTAGCAGGGTATTGTTTGCTAGATGATCTTGAAACAAAGAGCCAATTTTACTGTGTGATTTTCTTGTGATATTATCTATTACCCATTTATGGGAAAAACAGCGAGCGTATCGAGTATTCCCACTAAGATCCAGACTTGACACATCGTAGGTTTCTTCCAGATTCTGTTGTAATTTTTGATGTATCGCTATTTTCCGTCTGCGGTATAATGTGCATACAAGAATGAACATTCCTGTTATGAAAAGACCAATTGTGTATTCCATGTTCATCCCACTAGTCAAATTGACTGAAACTTAATTTCGGAGAAAGTAAACGAATTTTAAACCCTACTCTACAGGTAAGGGCTTTTATTCAATATCGAAAGCCAAACATGAAACAACAGAAGATTACTAGAATCATTATTCTGCTCGAAATCCTTGCCTATGAAAATTAACACCTTTCCTCGAAGTTCAGTGTTTCTCCGGTTGCCAACTTTTAGAACGACATCTTTCCCATCTGCGATTATTTGGACACCATGATTATAGAATACTTTGGGGTGCTCCGAAAAATTGTAGTCCAACTCTTTCTTTGGAATTGGATAAAGTAATGTTTCTGATGAATTAATGTTGATATTGATTTGGATAAATTGTGCTTCATAATTTGGCACAGTTTTCTTTGGACCTGTAGATGCGGGTATTATTATCGATCTGCCTCCCTTGAATCTGTCAACTATTCTCCCTTCCAAGAGACCACAGAAGTCGCCACCATTACCGCTTATTTTGAGTGACCCTTTTTCAATATTGATAGTTAGTGGATGAGCAGAATCTTCCTTCCTTCTAACTCCAGTGGGGTTTGTTCTTTCTTCTGCTTCCTTTTCCCAGTAAAACCAAGGTATAGTTATCATTGGGAGCATTTTGTCGGGAAGTTCATGTTTGCGAGTCATGATTTTCCATAGGTCGTCATTGAGTACGTAAAGCGATAGTGATATGGGATGTACCTTTGTTGTTATCTCTTCTATGAACTTCTTAAGACTAGTTTCATCGGCACACAATTGATCTGCAATATCTGATATCTGACTAATCAATAGAGGAGTACATCCGCCATCAGTTATCTTACTTGTTTGTTCTTTTGAATATGTGATTGTGACACCGTATTGATCACAAAAGTCCTGAATTGCTTCTTTAGAAAATTCATGACGTGTTGACATAGCTCATTGCTCCCTTAGATTGGGAATAGTCTTTTCGGTATCAACATTGCAAAGTAGTTTTACTTCACTATTCATTTTTTATTTTTGCATCTCTCTGTAAAACTTCAGCACACTGCGATACATCTAAAACCCAAATCGAGTTCATATTTTGCTTGTGACTAAGATGAATGACCTCTATGGAAGAGACCTAATCACAACACAAGATTGGAGTGTTGAAGAAATTGAGAAGGCTCTTGATCTCGCTTTTGAGATGAAGGCTAATCGCTATGACCATCCGATGAATAGTAGTCTAGACCGACGGACTTTCTTCATGTTCTTTTACAACCCCTCTGTCCGTACAAGACAGTCCTTTGAAGCGGCTGCTACGGAGCTAGGTGGGCATGCCCAATTTCTTGAACCTAAATCGATGCGACTTAAGACATCAAAATCAGCAGGCGAAACCATTGAAGACGCTGCACAAGTTATGAGCAGGTATGCTGTTGGTGTTGGTATACGAATTTTGGAAACCGCCTTAGAGTATTACGGTCAGGGTGATGAAATTCTCCGTCAGTATGCTGCCAATTCTTCGGTACCAATTCTTAGCATGGCGCATGATAAATTCCATCCATTCCAGGGACTTGCGGATGTTATGGGTTATCGACAACATGCAGGAAAGAATCTCAAGGGTAAGAAGATAGTCCAAGTTTGGGGTAAGGGCGCACTTGTTCGTTCGTGGTGCAGCATCCAAGAGAGTATCATGATCAACTCACGGTTAGGAATGGATGTTACACTTGCATACCCGCCAGGTTATGATTTGGACCCTGAAGTCATCAAGTCGTGTGAAGCGAATGCTGAGGCTTCTGACAGCACCTTTGAGATAGTTCATGATCTTGAGGAAGGTTACAAGGATGCTGACATAGTCTATTCAAGAAACTGGATGACTTCAAACTTCTATGATGATATGGGCAAGCATGGTGTTGATGCTGCTAAAAAGATGGAGATAGAAAAAGCGGCAAAGCACGATGATTGGATTGCAAACAGTGAATGGATGTCAAAGACCAATGATGCATTCTTCACACATTGTGGTCCGGTTGATAGGAATGCTGAGGTGACCGATGAAGTCTGTGACGGTCCGAAATCCATTGTGTATGATGTTGCAGAAGCTCGCCTTCATGTTCAGAAGGCAGTAATGGCTCTTACAATGGGAAAAAAATAGACTGAGAATGGGCTCCGGCCCATTTTTTCTTTTTTTAATGTCCTAATCTGTACATCAACACTTTTTTTGACGGATTTGGCGCTAATCATTTACTTAATTGATTATTTTGGGCAAGATGTATATATCGAAATATTACATTTACTAATATTGTGCCGGGAGAAATCCAATCGCAACTAAGGTAAGGATGCGTGTCTGTTCTGAGAGTAATTTCAGGATTCAACACACAACCTCCATGTTTAGACTTGGTAATTAGAAACTTACGTGGACGCTCAGGCGTCCACACCTTATTCTTCTTCTGAAATTTCTTGCCAACGATGGCATTGTATCCAGTGATCTGTTTCAATCTCTTCTCTCTCAGGCACTTTGGTTTTACAGATTTCTTCTACATATCTACATCGAGGATGGAATGGACAACCTGGTGGAACATCGGTCAAATCCGGTGGATCTCCAGGAATACCTCGTAGCCTAGGTTTCTTTCCTGCACGCATCTGCATCATTGCAATTGTTGGGAATGATGACATTAAACCCATAGTGTAAGGATGCTTAGGATTGTGGAACATCGGTACTGCAGGTCCAGACTCTAGAATCTTTCCACAATACATGACAGCAACAATGTCAGAAAGTTCTGCAACAACACCTGCATCATGGCTTATCAAAAGAAGTGAAACACCGAACTCTTCCTTAATCATTCTTAGGACATTGAGTATCTGCCGTTGCATGGTAACATCCAAGGCTGAAGTTGGTTCATCCGCGATTACCATGTATGGTCCTGAGATAAGAGCCATTGCAATCAGTATTCTTTGGCTTTCACCACCAGAAAAAGTTCCTGGGTCCATGACAAACCGAATATCTGCATCCCCAAGTTGGACTATTCCTAGGTATTCGAGTACCTTTCTTTTCATCTCAACGAGTCTGACATTATCATCGTGAATCTCTAATGGTTCTGCAGTTTGATGGCCTATGCTATGTTGAGGATTTAATGCATGTCCAAGTCCTTGAGGTATCAAACTAATCTGCTTTCCACGAATCTTGACCAGCTCTTCCTGAGGTAATCCTATAATTTGCTGTCCCCTAAATATTACACTACCTTGAACACCTGGTCTATCAGTTTCTCCTTTGATACCTTTGGCAAAGGATTTCCTGAGTTCAGGATCATTTGAAACTGCTGCAGAGAATTTTGCTACTCTTTCAAAGAGACCTAGCATGGCCAGTGCCATACTACTCTTTCCTGAACCGCTTTCGCCCAAAAGTCCAACACATTCACCCTCTCTAACTACTAGTGATACGTCATCTACTGCTCGCACTAGACCTTCCTTTGAGGGATAGAACGCCTTCAGGTTCTCAACAACTAGGACAGGGTCACCTTTTATCATGCAGTCACCAACTTGAGCTTGAATATTTTTACTAATAAAGCGTGTTGAAAGAGCACTATTGGTGATTTTTTAATCATGAACTATGGTACA
>JABCTV010000299.1 GCA_018238205.1 Candidatus Thorarchaeota archaeon | reverse complement strand
AATTATCCTATTAGGATTCTTATCATTTTTATAACTTTTTTTTAGCTTAAATATTTTTAATAGCTCATCAGTTAAATCTTGTTGGACATAAACTATTTGTAATAATCCTATTGAGAAAAATATATTGCTTTTGTAATCTATCCCATTATGATTTTGGTTCTCAATTAACTCAAATGTATCAAGAAAAGAAATGGTGTCGGGGGTGGTCGAAGTGCGATCTGAAGAGGGTAGGAGGGCTGCTCTTATCAGTTTAATATCTTTAATTCAAAATCTAAGAAGGACTTTGAGGAATCTAAATGGATAATGAGTCGTTCAATTCAGTCTTTAGACCAGTCTGTTTGTGAAATCGGGCTTCTGTGCCCCTCTAATAACCTGACAGTACATTGGCCAGTCTAGGAGCACAATCAGTCCCACGAGAGGGCCCTTTATCCATGGTAACATTATCTTGGTGTTCCTCCAGCCAAACTGGAGGTATATAGGAGAGAACTTCGCGTGGAACTTGACTTTGATATCGGAGCGAATAGAACCTGTTGGCTGGATCTCCGGAACCTTCAGATTCGGAAGAATTGAGAATACCTTAGGGTCAGCATCCTTCATTATTTTCCAGTAGCTGCTCATTCCTCTAGCAAATTCATATTGGTAAAAACTGTCGAAAGAAGCTAGGTGCTCTTCTGGGGCATCCTCAAACCAATCCACCTTCTCGATTCCAAGCTCAAAGGAAACGGAACCATGAAACGGACGTTTCCATGTGATTTCAAATGACCTTGATTGGTCATCGTTTGTCACGCATTTTGCGCGCCAATTGCCTAGGAGATAAATCTCTGTTTCGGCAAAGTCAGATGTTGCGAAAACGTTCTCACTATGTGGAATCTCCCCAAGACGGGTTGGATTAATGACCTCTCTACCAACCGACGTTAGGCGTGCAAGAGTAGTAAGCAAAAGAACTTCGGAGAGTTGGATTGGTAATGAGCTCTCGTGCAATGCTTTGGGTCCAGCCTTGACGATTTGTCTTATTTCGTCCGTTCTCTTGCTATCTAGTGAAGCAATGATGTCGAGAGCATCCATTTGTGGACGGTATCCTGTAGCCTTATTCGTGATAGTCCCATCTTCAACAGTCCATATAATGGCAATCCTAAATTCCCCCTCGATGTTACTATCATCTCCCAGATACAAACTAAAAAGGCGATTCAAGAGATATAGAGTGACTATTATCGAACCCATGCTCCAACCAGCATTCCAGATCAGCATGACTGGGTCAGCCAGCAAAACAGGCAGAGAGAGTATGAAGTTTGAAATGATGTTGAGTGTGAAACCAAAAACCACCGCAGTGATAAGAATCTCATTCAGAGTTCGTCGGTCAATATCAGTTCCTGCGGTTTGACTATCATTTTGTAGTGCCATGATGTTTCACAGAGAGGTGCAAGACTAGTGAGTGTTGATTAGGAACCCCTCTCTATGCAAGACACACCCTCTTTCAATATGGACTTTTCCACCGAAATGGCTAGCTATGTTAGAAAAGCGATGGAGAAGCTGGCTGATAGAAACACTCCTATCGAGGAAAGATGGAAATGCGAATCAACACAGAATAAGGTGAGTTGGCGGGCTAGGAGGGCCTTGAACTCTCTCTTTCTTCAGATATCATTTGGTTGTTCGAGTTAGACAAGACATACTGATACGAATCAGATTTTTTATGGTTCAAGTAACACATTATTGCAAGGAAGTTTGTAAACCTGAGTAATGTCTTCATTGTGAACGTAGGCGTGAACACAAAGCACGGGAGCCTCAGGAGCCCGAGGTTTGTAGATGGCTCTTTCGAATTTGTTACCATTCCAGACGAAGAAGTTGACGAGTGTCCTAGAGCTGTCAGATATGGTGAGTTTCCAACAGTCACAGGAATTAGACCCGAGAGATTCGTGCCTGAGAAGTTTCTTAACCATAGAAGTCACTACGATCCAGAGTTTGCAACCCCGACCTATGGTGACGTGCCCAGAAAGAAACCAAGAGCACTCAATCTGTTGAAAGTCGCTCAGGGTGATACTCTAGTCTTCTATGCAAGACTCGTGGACTGGGATAATGGCCGGTTCCTTCGCTCACAGGCAGGGATGTACTTCGTGGGCTATATCATTGTGTCCACGATTCATAGGGACCTTGTTATCAGGCCCGATAGGAACGTACTGAGGAGGATATCGAAGAACGCACATATAATCAGAGCCGAGTGTTTGGGGGACTATGATTTGTTTCATGTGTTTGAGGGGTCAGGAGAATCAAGGCGTCTTGAGCATGCGCTCCCATTCAGCAAATCTATGGTTCGACGTTATAGGATAAAGGATGCCAATGGCAGGCAGATAGCGTGGAATAACTACTCATCTGAAGTATCTGCGATTGGATCCTACTTTCGTTCCGTGAGAGTTATTGAGGACGAGCGCCAGGCTGATGCCATTCTTGGGTATGTCTATTCAGGGGAGTAAACTAAGAGGGACTCACAGGTTTCAGAGAGTGTTGAGGCGACGAGTGTGTGTTGCTAAAGGAATAATCATTCAATATGCTTTTCGACGTGATTATTCCCCTTCTGAAGCTTGCTATCATCTGTCGACCAGTTCAGTGTAGCCACATATACTGCATTTGTATCGATCCTTGACTCTTTGAAGCGTGTCTACCCATTTGTCGTATTCCAACGTGTCGTTGTCACAATTCGGACACTTTCTGACTCTATGTAGACCCAATTCCCTTACTCTCCTAGTGTAATTTAATCGATGAGTCTTGGAGACGAACAACTGTGAAGCATGTGAGATGCTGTAAGATTATCCTCCCATCCAAGGCCTGTATGGCAGTAGACAACACCATAATATGGTCCTTTCGCTTCAATAGATGTATTCTAGTTCAAGTGGTCTGGAGTGATTCCTTCTGCTTAGTTGCTTCAGGTTTTGATGCTGTGCGTTTTGC